>DAIRSD010000238.1:0-7170 GCA_036804625.1 Aureliella sp.
GAACTCCCCATCGTGAGATGGGAGCGACCGGATGGGCGGTGCCGTCCGAGTTCAATGGACCAGATAAGAATCGGCTGCTGGATTTGGGTTCGCTGGGTCAAGAGACTACGGAAGCTGTTCTGGTAGTCGTCAAAGTAGCTTTTGGCGAAGGAAATCGCGACACCGTAACAGTTTATGTCAATCCAGAAAGTCTAATGGATGAACAGCGATGCCAAGCTACCGTTGAAGGGACTGGGAATTTTGCTTTTGATCAAGTGAGTCTTGCGAATTTTGGCGGCTTCAAGACCTTTGAAGTCGACCATCTGCGAGTTGGTAGATCATTCACCTCGGTGACCACACAGTCATTTGACGCAACGCAGCTTATGGCAACGCTATAGTAACCGGCGTTCAACAAGCAGCCGTCTAAATGGGACAGGGCGGCTATTGCACTCCCCAGGCACTTAACTAGTGACTGTGGCCGACGACCTTACCCTGCGAATCGATTTGGTAGGCCGAGCTGTCTACGGGACATACGGGAATGCCGTCGGGAAAATGAGTCTTTGATGCTCCGATGTCTGATAAGCCGCTGGCTGGAAGAGAGCCGTTTTGCCGCTTCCATAGCTGAGATTGGATCTCGATCGTATGACGATTGACTTTACAAGATTCGCGCTTGCAATCCTGGCCGCCGATTCGAAGCCTAGGGACGATCACGCTGGCTAAGACTCCCAAGATGACCACAGCAGACAATAGTTCCAACAGCGAAAGGCCAGTTCGATGTCTTGTACGTGAATTGCCTAGCATGACAATCTTTCTAACAAAATAGGTTGGGTCCTGACGTTACTCGGACGTCTGACCAATCATGTCGAACATTGGCAAGTAGACTGCCAACAAGATCCCACCGATCACCACTGCTAGTCCTACAGTCAACAGCGGTTCAATCGAACCTAGCATGGTGGAAGTCAACTTCTCGACGTCGTTTTTTAGGTGCTGTTGGATCTGCCGTGAAACTTCCGCTAAGCGGCCTGTGCGTTCCCCAACCACGACCAACTGTTTGACCACGGGCGGAAAAACGTCTTGTTCCTTGTTGATCGCCCCGCTGAATCGTTCACCTCGGCGAACTGCTGCATGGATACTGTTTAGCCGTTGACGAATGTACCGGTTGGTAACGGATCGAGCTGCGCCGGGCAGAGCTTCAACCAGAATAAATCCAGAATTCAGTAGATTGCTAAGAGTCTCGGAGAACTGCAGTACGGCAATGTTGTTAAGCCAAGGTCCAAACATGGGCAACCGCAGGAGAAACTTGTCGATACTAACGCCGATTCGCGGATGGCAGTGAGCGAAGATCGCTCCGCCTACGATCGCAGCAACCGACAAAGCCACGGTTGGACCGCGCGTCATGATGGTGTCGGATATGTCAATCATCACTTGAGTGATCCAGGGCAATACAGCGCCCGAATCCTGGTACATTTTCTGAAATGTTGGGATGACGCTGGTCAGCATAAATACCACGCACCCAAAGCCGGCGGATAGAAGAAGGCAAGGATAGGTCAGTTTCTTGATTAAGAAGCTGCGCAGCGCCGAACGATTTTCAAGCTGAGACACAAGGCGGGATAGAGAGCGGTTTAGTTCGCCGGTCGATTCTCCGATCTCCACCTGATGGACGATCAGCGATGCGAAGGTTGCCGGATACTTTTTCATGGACGAGGATAGACTGCCGCCGGTCTTCACGGTTTGCGACAAGTGCAACAGGATTTCGCGGTTTCCCTTAAAGTTGCGGTCGCTCTGAATCGCGTCAAGCGAACTGGATAACGAGACTCCATTTTCCAGGAGCGTGGCTAGCGACTGCATGATCCGAACCAGATCTTTCGGACGAATCTTAGGCTGCTTGCTGCCGCCGATCTGGATGCTTTGCAGCGTCTGAATCAATGACTTGGCTTTGCCAGTGGCTGCTGCGGTTGACATGGGATCACTCTCCAAAGTTCTTATTCAATATTGCAACCATTCGGAGATTTTTCCGAGAGCGGTTACCTAAACGTTGCGTCACAAAGTTCTGACAGCGCTAGCTGGTCAACTTGAAGTAGACCTCTTCTACAGACGTTAGTCCTAATTTGGCCTGCTCCAGACCACCCACTGCTAATTCAACCATGCCTTCAGTGGACGCCAAGCGTCGCAGTTCGCTAGACGGCATTCCGGCTTCGATCGCTCGCTGAATCGTCGGCGTTACCGCAAGAATTTCGTAGATGGGCACTCGACCGCTGTAGCCCGTTCCGCCGCACTGTTCACAGCCATCCGCGGTGTAGTAGTTGGCGTTCAAGTCGACACCCGCAGGTACCTCGCGTCCTTCGAACATCAATTCTAAGAGCTGTTGATTGAGTGGAGTCGGGCGTCGACAATGTGGACACAACTTGCGGAGCAATCGCTGAGCGACAGCGGCCACCAGAGAACCGGCGATCTTGAAATTGTCTAAACCCAAATCGTTCAGTCGGGTGATCGTGCCAATCGCATCGTTAGTGTGATAGGTGCTGATCAGCAGGGGACCTGTCTTGTCAGCCTGCACAGCCGTGGTAGCTGCTTCACGGTCTCGAATTTCGCCTACCAGAATGACGTCTGGGTCCTGACGCATTAAATACTTCAATCCATTGGCAAAACCCATGCCAAAGTCGTTATTGGCCTGCACTTGGTTGATACCCGTCAATCGATATTCGACCGGATCTTCGATCGTCGAAATGTTGCGTGAGGCCGAGTCGATGCTACACAGCATCGAGTACATTGTGGTCGTCTTTCCCGAACCAGTGGGACCTGTCATCACGATCATGCCGTGTGGACGATCCAGCAACTGCCTGAGTCGCTGAATTTGTGATTCGGGCATTCCCAAAGCTTCAAAACTGAACACTTTGGACGATTCGTCCAATACTCGCATAACTACTTTTTCGCCGTTGATCACCGGTATGACACTCACTCGATAGCTGGCTCGTTGGCCCTGTTCTTCGATCGTGATGTTTCCGTCCTGGGGTCTCCGGCTTTCGGCAGTGTTCAAGTTCGCCAAGACTTTGATACGACCGATAAGAGCACTTTCCGTATCTTTGGGAATGATCATGACTTTTTGCATGACACCGTCAATTCGGTAGCGGACTCGCATGCGTGGTTCACAGGGCTCGATGTGGATATCGCTAGCTCCGGCATGTACCGCGCCGATCAGAATGGAGTTAACCAGGCGAACGACCGGCGAATCCAACTCGGTGGCCGTGGTGTCCTCTTCCAATTCACTGGCAATCGCGTTTTCGAGCTCATGGATGCGTATGTCGATCGCCGTCTGCTGAGCGGTCAACCGCTGATCGAACGCCTGGTCCCAGATCTCTTGGGCTTCGTCTTCCAAGCAGATCGACGAGTCCACGGAGTAGCCCGTCATCAACTCGGTTTCGCTAATGGCGTCCATATCACCGGGCCAAACCATGGCTAGTTTCAATTGTCCACCCTGAATGTCCACTGGAACCAGACCGCGACGCCGCACGAACGGCTCGGGTAGCAGACGAACCAATTGAGGTGTACCTTGACGTTGCCTAGATGAGCGTACGGCACTTCGTATTGTTCGGATAGGGCCAGTCCCAATTGCTCACGGGTCAGCAGCTTGCGATAAAGCAGGTAGGAACCAAGTTTCATGCCTGACGATTCGTACTGTTGCAGGCATTCCTGAACCTGCTCGCCCGTCATCCAACCGCGTTCCTGGACGATGTCGCCAAGTCGTTTCATTTTTCTCGCTCCAAGGTACGTAGTGGTATTAGCAGTAAGTTGACGAACTACACTGGTTGTCGGGTGGTAAAGTTACTGTTCGGAAAGACCCCAGTGTGAGTTGCGCCAAAAGTGGTTTCGTATTTCTGACTGACGTTAAGCTGTTGCAACCACCAGTTCGCTGGTGTCTTGCTTGGCTTGATCTGACTTGAGCGTAGCGGTTCCTTGGCGCAGCCATTTCTCGATCTTCTGTTGCAGTAGCAGGATATCAAACGGCACCAGCAGAAAATCTTTGGCACCCGTGCGGAAGGCCAATTCTGCCAGATTTAAATCTCCATCTGCTGACATACACAAGATGGGTATCCGGCTAGTGCGTTCGTCGGTGGTCAGTCTTTCTACCAGGTTTAGACCCATCGCCCCACTATCATCCAAGTCGACAACAAAAAGCTGGGGTAACCCTGCGGCCAATAGTAAATCCAATTCGTCGTTGCTGGTAAAGCAGATAGCTTCCCAACCCATCAAGCGAACGCGATGTTCAATGACACTGCCTACAAGCGTGTCACGTGCCATAATCAGGACATTGGGTGATTTTTGGTGCATGGAAGTACTGTCCGGCTGATTGAGATAGTTTTCGGGATGCTGGAGAGTAGGTTACGGTAAAGAATTGTCAAATCGGTTATTCGCGACCCCGACTTCCTGGCTCCCGTAGCGGGATTGAAATAGGGCAAGGGCGCAACAATTTGCCGCTTGCGTCCTCACGACCGCTACGATCCCACCCTTCTTGAACCAATGCAGGTAGCACAAAATCATTTTTTTACGTACGCCATAAGGCTTTCGACCTAAGTTTAGGTTGTCAACTGGCGCTTCCTGTGCCAGCATAGTTATCTGCCTTTGGTCCATTTGAATCTTAATTCTAGCCGGAAACATCATGAAAAAGTGGATTTATTGCTTTTTGGTTGCCAGCCTTGGCCTTTGTGGTTGCAGCTCAGAAGAATCGAACACAAGCGCCGATACCTCACCGGCCCCACAGTCTTCTTCAACAGAAAGACAGGCGGCCAACCAATCTGCCAAGGTGGAATCACCACAATTGCAGCCCGTCAAGCTGACTGGGCAAACCGCAGCCACTGAGCCTAAAGCTGACTCAACAGAAGTTGATATTTTGAGCGACGATTTGCGCAAACTGCTTGAGCCGCTCGCCGAAGGGGAGTGTTTCTTCTCGGCACCAACCGGCCGAAAAGTGCAGGTGGAAGTCAAAGGTGAGGCGAAGGAGAGCGGTACGAAGCGTGACAGCATTCGACTCTTAGGGTTTGTTCAGGTCGAATCAAATGAGCCCAAGAAGTCCCAGGCCATTCTCCGAATCAACGGCAAATTGAACTATGTTTGCGAGGGAGATCAATTGGATGATTTGGAAGTACTATCTATCGCCGCTCCAGTAATCACGTTTCAACAACAGCGACAGCGCTGGAGCATCAGCTTGCACGATCAACCTGCTAGTCAGGCCAGCTCGCAAGGTCGATTCGTGTCGACTCGACCAGCCCAACGTCCTGCTCGACCAAGTACACAACCCAGGTCGTCAGCATCGGCACCGGCCGCCGCAAATGCGCAGCCGCAGACGACTCTGCCTGGCGGACTTTCCCTGCCAGTACTACCAGGCTTACCTGAGCTACCTTCGCTGCCTGGGATAAGCCCAAATGGAAGCAACGATCCCAATCAACCCAATTCGGCTGGACCGGCAGGAGGTCCATCGGAACCTGCTGGCCCTCAATTGCCAACACTACCCCAGTTGCCAGACCTGCCGGGCGGTCCTGAACTTCCGAAACTGCCCGATGAGCTAAACAAAGACAATCTGTAGTCGCTGCCCTAACATGCTGGCAAGGACATCCTGTCGATGGTTGCCAACATTCGATTCTGCTTGACTTGACTCATCATGAAGACGCACACCATGACCAAGTTCAACCCCAAAAATCCTATTGATGCTATTTCAATTTCAGTTAATGCCAAGGCACTGCACCGCACTGCTGAGAGGGGCTGTGCATTGCTATGCACGAGCTTCTGGCGATACGCTGGTAGCCTTTTAGTTGCCATGACACTTACACTTTTGTCCGCCGGACATAGTTTTGCAGCAGACTACTATGTGCGGTTGAGTGGCAACGACAAGTATGATGGCTCGTCACCTAAACTTGCGTTTGCTACAGTGGGGCAGGCGATCGCTAGCTGCAAATCCAAGTCGGACCGCATTTTTATTGGGGCTGGTCAATACTCGGTCAACAGCATTCGTGCGATGGCTGATAAGAATGCCAGCCTTGAGATTATCGGTGATACTCAGGGAGTTTTCACCGGTGACAAGGGTAATGTTGAAATTATTGGCCCGGTAAACAACTGGTCGATCTACCTGTACGACGGAGCTTTCCTTTCTTTTAATGGCATCACCTTTGTCGGTGGCGGAAAAGGGAACAACTACGGAGCGGTCGCCATCCGACTTAGTAAAGGGGTACAGTACACCGATTGCAGTTTCAAGAACATGTACCTTGGCTGCTATTCAATTACCTGCCCCACCACACTTAGCAACTGTCATTTCTCGGACATCTCTTATATTGGCCTGCTGCATCACGAAGGAGATCTGGAGGTAAAGAATTGTCAGTTTGACAATTGTCTTTACTCAGTACACTCCACGCTAGCTTCGATGACTGTCAATAAATGCAAGTTCAACTCGGATGCTTCTACCTGGCGTATCGCTGTTTATTCGAACCAATCGTCAGCCGAGATCAGCAATTTGGAGATACTGGGGTACAACACTGCGATTCAGTGTGAAAATGCTAAAAGGATAACGGTCAATAGCTGCCACATCGAAGGAGTGACCAGTTGGGGTGTTTACGCAATGGGCGAAGTACTTCGGGTAACAGACGTTACAGTTTTGGCTAAAGACAGACAAGGGTATGGCGTATGCTTGCGAGACACTAACCGTGGCCAATCGAGAGTAACGAATTGTATTTTCCAGGGGCTAAGCGCAGGGATTCTAAGCTACGGTGAGAGATGCCAATATACTCGGGTTCGGGTGGAGGATTGCTGGTATGGCTTTTACAGCTACTTGGCATCCAGTACGGTCATTAACGATAGGCAAGGCATCACACTTGATAACAACTATATTGGAATTCTTGTAGCCAATGACGCAAAGAACCCTGGAAGGCTTGAACTAAGTCGTCTGAATTTAGCGAATAACGACTATGGAGTCTACTCGTACAACGCAAGCTTCACTGCCCAGGATTGCAGTTTCAGCGGAAACTCACGAGCAGTCTATGTTATGGGAGCCCCGACAGCAACGATGGTCAATTGTTCATTTTTGAAGAACAACGCTCGCAACACTTGGTCGCACTGGGGGGCCAGAATTGAAGCCTCGCAAATCACAATGAACAACTGTCAATTCGAACAAAACGACTGGGCACAGGACCTGGTGAACTTAAC
>DAIRSD010000239.1:0-7130 GCA_036804625.1 Aureliella sp.
TGACCCCTGAGGGCAATACGGTTACCTCCAGGCGAATGGTCTCCTGAAAACAGTCTCGACGAAATGCACCAATTACCATTGCCAAGGTCGCTCCCGGTCGCAGCGCAAGTGGTTTCGACAATGCGCTGCGATCACCATTCCGCAGCTCGATGTGTTTTACCCAACCGGTCAGTGCAAAGTCGAAGCTAGCCGGTCGTAAGAGCAATTGGTACACATGGGTTGGATTATCTTGAGTGCCTCCAAATAGGTCGTTCATCTGCAGCCGATATAAACCGTCCTCAGGTATCTCTAACATGCTGAGCAAATCGTTTGAACCCCCATTGTATGGCGGTCCATCGTAGGCATAGAAGTTGGTAGATACCTTCATTGGCGAGGCGATATCTTTTAGCGCGATCACATCCTGCCAGATCGTGCCCGTCTCGTTTTGAACGGCTCGCTGCACCACGCCGGCCGGACCTGTTGGTACACCCAAGCGATGCGAAGCTACTTCGATCCACCACTGCTGGCCCTTCGCTGCCTGAAATTCAAAGCAGTCTATGTCGGCGGCCGGATAGAAGGAACCGCTGATTTGGCATGGCAGTTCGATCTTCTGTGCCGACGTTGGATCGTTGGGTTCTGCTTCCGGAGTCGCCGTGCTGGGATCATAGCTGTACGGAGGCCATGAATACTGTCCGACGTGCAGAGTTGACGCAAATTGAGATAGAGGTACTTCATTTGTTCGTTCCTGCAAGATCAAGCGGTAGAAGAATTCAGGACCGCCCTGAAAGGTCAAGTCATGCACCTTGATCATGTACTCATCGTCCTGCTCGACGCGATAATCGATGCCACTTGCCGAACGATCGGTAATCAAGACGCGGCCGGAGGAGTTGGTCAGAATGACGATCGGGTCCATCTTGGAGTCGATGCCTCGGCCCGCACAGTCGATACGCAGGTTCTGTCCAGCCTTGGCTGAGAATCGATAGTGGTTCATGCTGCGAGCCACCATGTTCGCATTGATGGTGCTGCCAAATTGAATAGGCTGAGCCTCTTTGACGGTTGGGCTGGGGGTCGTCTGCAACTCCTCCCTTAAGGTGCCAACGGAAAAGACTCGACTAGACGAAACGCCTAGTCGAGCAATTGCAAAGGCCTCCACTATTCCCGGTTGAGTCTCTGCGGGTACGATGACTCGAAATCGATTGGCGATCGGTTGCTGCCGTTCGTTGAGTACGGGAACCGCAGTTATCTTCGGATCTGAGAATATCAATCCCTCTAGTTCATCAAGGCTCTCACCTGAGATCGTGACCTCCACACTCGTGCCAGCTTGTGCTCCCATCGGAAACACCGTCAACAGTCGCGGCAATGGCAAGCATACCGACTGTCCTAGAACAGCGTCAGAAATGCATGCCACTATTGCGAAAGCAGCACTCGCCAATCGAGTCCACTGATTACTCAATTTCATAATTATCTCCACCGTAGTGGAATTCGCCAGAATTCCTTCTTCCAGTATTCCGTCTCCCAGAATTCCTTCTCCCAATATTCCCCATCTAATGATTCACCAAAAACTCTTTCGAATTAACAATCGCCCACAGTACGTCTTCAAAATCTTCCTTAGTTGGCTTTTCGGCAGCAACAAACTGAGCAATCTCTGCGATCTCTTCCGAACTTGGATCGCGACAGAAGGCTGCTTGATAGATCTTCTTCAATCGACTAGAAAGATCGGCCTGGCTTTTCGCCAACTGAGCTTCCAGACCTCCGCTCATGGCTATTTTCGCTTTGAGATCACTGGCATTCAGCAAATGAAGGCTTTGAGCAAGATTAGCCGATTGAACGCGTTCGCATTCACAGACACTGGAGTTCTCCGGTCGCCCAAACACTTTCAGAAACGGAACGGCTCGATTGTAACTGTTATCAGGCAACGCAATGGCTCGTGTTCCCAACGGCAAATTCGAAAAACTTGTCTGTGCCCCCACCAGTTGATCGATGCTGTCCAGCAACACTTCAGCGGTCAAGCGACGCGGGTAAAATCGCGAGTAATTCTGCGAGTCTTCCAGGTTCAGTGAATTTGGCCGAGAACTTAGTTGATAAGCCTGAGAAAGCACCAGCATTCGCGTTAGATCGCGTAGATCAAAACCGCTGGCGATAAAGTGCCTTTCCAACGCTTCCAATAGTTCGGGATTGCTGGGCGGGTTGGTATCACGAATATCGTCTTCGGGCTCGATCAGCCCAATACGGAAGAAATGTTTCCAGTAACGATTGACCAAAGCGCGGGCAAAAAACGGGTTGTCTGGAGATCGCATCCAATGTGCCAGCCTGAGCCGAGGATCATCGCTGGGCTCTATGTCACCCAGGTCGGTCCCTAAAGCTCGTGGACGCAGCATTTGACCGCTGCGCACGTTGCGAGCTTCGGCCACACCCCGCTCGTGAAAGATCATGTCCTCGTTCTGAACTCCAGTCGGTTTCCGACCTACGCGCGAGAAGCAAGCTGCCAACGCATAGTAGTCGTCTTGACTCCAACGCTCGAACGGATGGTGGTGACACTGGGCGCATTGCAATCGGACACCCAGAAACAGTTGCGAAATGTCTTCAAGCTGCGCCTTAGGGTCTTTCACTCGCTTGTACCAAGCCACTGCGGGATTGTTCATGATGGTACCGGTGGCAGCCAACAACTGCTTGACCATCTGATCATAGGCAGTCCCGGCTTGAAGATTGTCTCGAACCCAAGCATGGAACGCAAAATTTGCGGCCAGATCATTCGTGTCATCGCGTCGATTTTTTAGGAGGCTGGTCCACTTGTTCGCAAAATAGTCGGCATGGTCAGGATGATTTAGCAGGTCTTCTACTAAATTCGTGCGACGCTCGTCGGCAGCCGCCTGCCAGTAGCGATCACGCTCATCGCTGTTAGGTAGTCGTCCCACTAAATCAATGGTCACGCGCCGAAGAAACGTGGCATCGTCGCATTGTTCAGAAGGAGGAATACCCAGTCGCTGGAGGTTTGTGAAGACATGCTGGTCCACTAGGTTTTGGGAGGGTGGAATTTCGGTTAACGCTGGCCCCAGGGGAACCGCTGGTCGGAACACTGCCACATGGCCTTGGTAACGAACCATGATAGCCGCAGTGCCCGGCAAGGTACCGCTGGTCACCAAGCCGAGTTCATTGACAGTTGCCAAAGCCGGATTGTTGGATTCGAAGAGCGCCAGTGAGGTCACATCGCGCTGGCTGCCATCGGAATATTTGGCGATAACCGAAAGCTGGATCGACTGCTCAGGCTGTAGAAGTTGAGAGTCCGGCATTGTCACCACTTGCTGCAAGCGTGCTCGACTGTCAGAGATAGAACTGGCGAATTCTGGAGTACCTTGCCGAATCCACTCCACTAACATGCGATACTCGGGAGAATCCACTTGAATTCTAGTACCGCCACCGTGAGGAACGTCGCCAGTTGCCTTGCGAACGAGCAGACTTTTCTCGGGAGCAGAAGGAAACAGCCGACGACCGCGACCATGAAAAACTATTTGCGGATAATCCTGATCGGGTTCAAAGCCTAACAAGCTCAGTTCAAAACCGTTTTGACCGCCACCAGCTTTTGCGTGGCAAACACCTGCATTGCAACCAGCTTTGGTCAGAATCGGAACGACATCGTTGGCGAAGTCGATGGCATTCGATCGCTGAACCACCTCGTGCCATGGTGTTGGTGACGATGAGTTAGGTTCTACGCCGTAAGCAATTGGCAAGTTCCAAACAACCGAACACAACAAAACACAGCTCAAGAACTTCTCTGGATAAATAGCCAGCAGCAATCGCCTCAAGAGCGGATTGCATAAAGAACATCCAGCAAGTTGTGTTTGCTGTGGCATCGCAATCAAAATTGGGTGGGAATTATATTGGAAGGGACGGTTTATTATAGCCAAAGTGACGGGAACCACCAACAGTGGCCTTCCGCTCCTCACATGAACCGCGGAGTAGCTATCCTGCATAGGCGGTGTCGACTATACTGCACCTTCTACCGTAGTGGGATTCGCCAGAATTCCTTGGTCCAGAATTCCTTCATACCGTAGTGGGATTCGCCAGAATTCCTTGACGCTCAAAAACTATGAAACTTAAAGAGACATTCCGGCGATGGAATTCTGGCGAATTCCACTACATTGAGGTTATTTATGCCTGAACCTGTAATTATCGAAGCTGTCCGCACGCCCTTTGGTCGCGTTGGTGGAGTCTACCGAGAAACTCGGCCCGATGAACTCTTGTCGCAAACGCTCATCGGGTTGATCACTCGCTGCCAAGTCCCCGCTGAGTGCGTCGAGGATGTTGTGGTGGGCTGTGTATCGCAGGCCGGAGAGCAGGGTGCCAACGTGGCTCGACTAGCCGTGCTCCAAGCTGGCTTGCCGATTTCCGTGCCTGCGATGACGCTGAACCGTTGGTGCGGATCAGGGCAACAAGCAATCCATTCGGCGGCGCAGTGCATCGCGGCTGGAGATGCCCAGTGCTGTATCGCGGCAGGTGTGGAGAGCATTACCCGTGTGCCGCTATTCAGCGACATCGGAGGCTTAGAGAAGCTCAATCCTGCAGTTTGCGAAAAATATGGTCTAGTCCATCAAGGCGAAAGTGGCGAGCGAATTGCATCGCAGTGGAAGATCACGCGCGACCAGGCTGATGCGTTTGGTATGGAAAGCCAGAGACGTGCATGGCGAGCTGTCAGTGAAAATCTAAATCGCGAGTTGCTGCCGATGAAAGGGCTGGATCGAGACGGCAAGCTTGTGCAACTCACTCGCGACGAAGGCATTCGCGATACGATCGACCCGATCAAAGTTGCCAGTCTAACTCCCGCTTACCGGCCAGTAGGTGAAGGTGTTTTAACTGCGGCAAATTCCAGTCAGTTTGCTGATGGAGCGGCTGCGACGCTTGTCGCCGATCGCCAGTGGGCTGTGGCTCAGGGACTGAGACCACGAGCACGGTTTTTAGCTCGAGCCGTCGTAGCCGACGATCCAGCACTGGCACTGATGGCGGTCGTTCCGGCAACTCAGTTGGTACTCAAACGCAGTGGTCTGCGCATCCAGGATATCGACTGGTTCGAATGCAACGAGGCTTTCTCGACTGTTGTTTTGGCTTGGGCCCGCGAGACAGGTATTGATCTGGCGAAAGTGAATCCCTGGGGCGGTGCCATCGCTCACGGTCATCCGTTGGGAGCGACAGGGGTCGGTCTGTTTGCAAAAATGCTGGCCGGATTGGAAAGCACCGGCGGTTCGCTGGGATTGCAAGTCATGTGTATTGGCCATGGGCAGTCGACTGCCACGATCATCGAACGAATCTAAAAATTGTCCCACTTGCTCACGATGGTTGATTGTCGATTTTGAACTGGTCTATTCAGTTTAGGCTTTTTTTCCAATGTGGCGACAAGCTTCTAGCTTGTCGAAGAATTGTAAAAATTCCTACTCGAGCTAGAAGCTTGTGACAACTGAAATTTGTCAAATAGCAGCTTCAGAAACAAAGCCTAGTCAAAAGATACCTATTCGGCTCCTTATCAGCCCTGCGAAAACGCTAATACAAAATGTCAGTGGAAAAACCTTGGATACCGGTCACCGCACAAACGCAACTTCGAGGTACTCGTTGCAACGAGTGTGGGTCGCTGACCTTTCCTGTAAGCTGCGGCTGCATCGTTTGTGGTTCAGTTTGTCAAACGACCTTAGATCTGTCGCCTTCGGGTACAATTGAAAGTCGTACTTTAGTAGGCGAGAGGATCGTTTGCGAAATAGTACTGGACGATGGTCCGCGAATCATGGGATGGCTCAGTTCGGCAGAACCGGCAACCATTGGCGATAGGGTGAAATTTGCTCCTTGTGAAAGTCAACTGAGGTTTGTGCTCAATGTCTGAAGTGGTCATCCTGGGTGTCGGAATGACACCGTTTGCGAAGCAGGCGGAGCGAGGCCATGAGTCACTGGTGGCAGAGGCGGTATACCAAGCCTTTGCACATGCCAATGTTCGGGCGAATGATATACAAGCTTCCTTCTGTGGATGCGCTACTACATCGTCGGGAATCGGCCAACGAGTGCTGAAAAACTTAGGACTTACCGGGCGCCCCATCATTAATGTGGAAAATGCTTGTGCCTCCGGTTCCAATGCCGTTGTCGAAGCTTGTGCCTGGCTGCGGGCCGGACTATGTGACGTGGCGTTAGCTGTTGGAGTCGAGATCTTATCAGACATCCGTGGTCCCCTGCCAACGCAAGAAGCCTGGTATTTCGACACGGGACTAAATCTGCCTGGATGGTATGCTCTGCAGGCCAGTCGGCACATCGATCAATTTGGATTGACTCGAGAACAACTGGCTGCTGTAACGGTAAAAAATCGACGACTGGCTGCCATAAATCCCAAAGCCTACTTTCAATCGCCCGTCACACTGGAAGAGGTTTTGAGTTCACGCATGATCGCCGATCCGTTAACTCTACTGCAATGCTGCCCAAAAGCTGACGGAGCCGCAGCGGTTGTCTTAAGCACGGCTCGGCATTCCGCGAGGATTACTAATCGTCCCGTTCGTATTCGAGGAATGTCGATGACATCGGGACAAGCCGTGTTTCGCGACGGTCCACGCCCGGCAAGCGCAGCTCACCGCGCGGCAACTGCGGCTTACCAGCAGGCTGGAGTGGGGCCTGAAGATTTGGACTTGGTTGAGTGCCATGATGCGTTTACTATCGGCGAGATATTGTATACCGAAGAGTTGGGATTGTGCGAGCAAGGCAGGGGAGGGGAACTGGTCGCATCGGGTGCAACTTCCCCAGGAGGCCGTTCGGCAGTAGTCAATGTCAGCGGAGGACTGTTGGCCAAGGGGCATCCGCTGGGTGCCACAGGCATCGCTCAGATCGCTGAGCTGGTTTGGCAACTGCGCGGCGAAGCTGGCTCTAGGCAACAGCCTCGCGCACGCTTGGCAGCGGCCTTGACCATGGGAGCCGGTGAATTTGAACTCGACGCCAACGCTTGCACCGTTTTCATTTTGGAAGGCACTTAACATGATCATCGATAAGCAGCGTGCGGGAAATTAGTGTCGCCATTTGTAGTGGAAGCAGAAAAACGTAACAAACAAAAAAACAAAAAGAAACAACAAAAAAAAAGCAAAAAAAAAAAAACCAAAAAAAAAAAAAAACAGAAAGAATAAACTGCCCCT
>DAIRSD010000240.1:0-7081 GCA_036804625.1 Aureliella sp.
GCTGGTGGTGAGTTGATCAGCGGACTCAAACAATAGTTTTTTCCCAGCCAATTTTCTAAGAGAGTTTACCATGCAAAAAAAGTTCATTTGCTGTTTCTTTTTCCTGGCCGTCGCTCCACTCAGAGCCGATTACACAGTCGATTTCGAGTCGGTGGAATTGCCACCAACACAATACCTTCCCAATGCAACAGTTCAAGGGTTGACGGTCGATTCCGCGTCACCGTGGGGCACCAGCTACGCAGTTTCCAGAAAGACGAGCCTAGAGAACGTCAATTTGTATTGGCAGAATGGTGATGACAGCGTGGTGACCATCGGCGGTGCCGATCAGTCTGAGCAATGGTTGGCAGCCTACAATTTTAATCCCGGAGATTTTATTCTGGTTGCCCCTCAGTCCACCGTAGTTTCGACGATCACGATCAACAACACGGCTGTGGTCGCACACGCGGTATCTAATGGTTTATCGCAAGCGAGCCCATTTGCGCAGGGTGATTTTCTACGTGTGCGATTTATCAGTCTGGACGAAAATAACCAGGCCACGGACTCGACCAATTGGTATGATCTGGCCGTTCACGATGGAACTCTGTGGTTGATGTCTCAATGGACGACAATCGATCTATCTAGTTTGCATTCCAATCGAATTACCTTTGAATTATCAGGATCGGATGAAGATCCTCTGTTTGGTTTGAATACACCTAGTTATTTGGCAATCGATAACGTGGTCATCCACGAAGTGACTCAGCCAGCCTCAGTTGTCGACAGCTATATCTATCACGCTGGTTGGACAGGCTCGGGGGCTTCCAGAGATTTTGGCAAGAGCTTAGCACAGGAGGGAAATGGTCAGCAGATGTTGGGCTTTCCGAATTTGATTAACACCCTTCATGGGATCAATGCAGTTGTTTTGGATATTCAGAATCTGAGCAACGTGGCTGGCCTTTCTGTGAACGACTTTCGGTTTCAGTGGAGTCCGCAAGGGGCTTTTGATCCGATTGCTCACCCTCTGGGCACATGGCAAGACGCGCCTGCACCAACCATCACCGATTTGCAATTGTCTGGTAGCACCGATCGAATTGAGTTGCGATGGGCTAACAGCCAGATCAAAAATCGTTGGCTAAGGATAACGATTCGAGCCACGGCCAATACCGGATTAAGTCAAGATCAAGTGTACTACGTGGGTCACCTGCAAGGTGAGGTCGATGGAGTGATTAGCGCTGGCAAATACACCGTACTGATCGCCGATCTACTTGGTGTACGATCGGCAATTTCTCAACAAGTCTCGGCTTCCAACGTCGCGGATATCGATAAGAGTGGAGTCGTGTTGGTCGCGGACATTCTATCGGCTCGGTCCAATTTGACTGCTCAACTGACCAATATCACCATTCCCTAGAGCCTTTCCGAATCGATCGTATAGCAACCACTCTTCATTTTGACGGAAACTAACCGATGCTGCCAACGTTACCTCAAGATCTGGCACCCTCTCCGTGCATTCAAATTTGCCGAGTGGGTACGGACGGCGTGTGCGTTGGCTGCTTGAGAAGGTTGGCCGAGATTGCGGCTTGGCCGCAGGCTGGTCAATCCGAACGTTTACAAATTTTGCGGGCCGTAGCGGACCGAAAAAGTTTTCATCCACCGAAGTGCCAAGACGCAATCCGGCAGACATCAAAACAATCCTAGGTTGAGTTGAAGTAGGATGCCGTAATGAGGCAGGAGTATCCTGAGTAGACAAAAGTGTTTCTCAAACCGCTTCGTGAAGTCGCAAAGGCTTTCCGCCTGAAGCGTCGGAAGAACCTTCCGATGGATAGCAATCTAGTTCCATCAACCCTTCGCGGATTCCTTGCTCAAAAAGCTCAGCCAGTTGAGAAACAAAAGGCGAGACCATGAGACCTGCGGGATAAACGGGCATCCGAATGACTTCAATGCCTTGTTCGGCCTGCAGTTCGACTTTCGCTACGTAGGAGCGATAATCCTGTTTGGGGCGAAACAGATACATTTTTCCAGGGTAAGTTTTGGGTCGATAACGATCGGCCTGGGCGTCATGTTGCCTCCAAATCTCTGCATAATTGATCTGTGTGGATGCAGAACGCGGTGAGGTGGCTTTGGCTTTGCGGCCTGGCCAAAGATTGGCCAACATGCCTCGCCATACGCGAGTGCGTACCGCCAAAGCCGACAATTTGGATCGCACAAACTCGCGCTTGTGACTCCAGGGTAAAAGCCAAAAATTGCGGAAGTGGAAATCAAACCGTTGACAAGAATAGACAAAACGAATCCAGTTGTTCAGTTGAGAAGATTGAGCGGTTCCCCAGTTGTACGTTTCCACGCCCGACAGGAAAGCTACCTTTTTGCCTCGAGCAATCAACTGCTGTGCGACCTCCAAGGCGATCGTGCCTCCCGAGCAGTACCCGGTTAACAGGTAGGGTCCATCCGGACACACTTCTAGAATATCCTCGACAAACCGTCCAGCCATCTCTTCGATCGTTTCAGGAACTGGCTCTCCAAATACGCCTGGAGATTTGAGCCCGTACTTGGGTTGGTTTTTTCCTAGGCAATTGGACAGCTCGTGATAGTCCAGCGTCAGTCCGTCGGCAGCTGGCATACTAAAAAGCGGAGGTAGGTCACCTTCTTCTTGAATCTCTTCAATACAAGAGATTCGGCTGGGAGCGCAGATCTTTAAAGGACTCCTAGTTACAGGCACGTTAGCATGTGTGTGTGTTGCCGATGTTGCATGGGATGCGAGATTGGATTTGTTGGTGCAATTGTCAGCCAACGTCTGATCAGATGGGTCATCGCCGGGATCGGGTAAAAAGCCAGCTTGTCTCAGTTCGATACAACTGCTTTTCACAGCCTGTATGATTCGCTGAATATCCTCTTGCGAATGCTGCGTCGAAAGAAAGCAGTTATCCCCCCAGCCGCGTGTGAAGATACCTCGATCCAATAGATGGAAGTACAGCATATCCGCGTATTCCAGATCGGGAGGGAAAATAAATCGGAAAAGGGAAGCAAAGCGGGCCAATCGGATGGGGATTTTCTCCTCAACAAAAAACCGGTTGATTTCTCGGGTCATCGCTTCGGTTTGCAGATTGAGATTCTGTTGCAACTGAGACCCGGAAGCCTCGATCCGCTGCAGAATCTGGTGGGCGGCTGTCATTGCCAGCGGATGTCGTACAAAAGTGCCAGCAAAGAACGTCATGTCCGCTTCGGGCTGGCTGTCGCCTTCGTATCGCCATGTTCCACCATCCAGCGCATCCATCCACTGCTTCTTGCCAGCAAGCGCACCGATCGGTAGTCCGCCGCCCAGTACTTTGCCGTAGGTTGCCATGTCCCCCCAGACATCAAAATACTCTTGCGCGCCGCCGGGTGCCGCTCGGAAGCCAGAGATCACTTCGTCCATCACCATGGCGATGTTATTTTGTCGCGTGATCTCGCGAAGCTTGTTCATGAATTCTCGAGGTTGAAAATCTGGGTCTGCGCTTTGAACTGGTTCGACCAAGATGGCTGCGATCTGGTCTGCCTGGGACTGGATAATCTTCAGTGATTCTTCGGTGCCGTACTCGAGAACCAACGTGTTGCTGGCGTAAAAATCTGGTACGCCTGGTGCTGCCGGACTGGACCCAGGTCGATTGGCTATCGAACTGGAACGCAGTAGTACTTGATCAAAATTGCCGTGATAATCCTTGTTGAAAAATACTACCTTTGTCTTTCCGGTAACCGTGCGAGCAATTCTCATCGCGGCCATGACTGCTTCTGATCCCGTGTTGCAAAAAGTAACGCGATCCATGCGTGACAATTTGCACAGCATCTTAGCAACCTGACCAGCCAGCGGCGACTGAGGCCCGACTTCAACTCCGCGCTTCAACTGTTCTTGTAAGGCTTGCGTAACAAAATCGGGTGATTGACCAAAAAGATTCAGACCAAAACCCATCGCGATGTCGATGTACTGGTTGCCATCGATATCCCACAGCTTGGAGCCCGCCGATCGCTCGACTGCGATCTGATAGACCATCGATTTCCAGATACGACGATAGCCGGCCACGCCTCTAGGGTCGGCAAAGTGATCGCGGTGTTCTTGAGCATGCGCCCTGGACTTAGCAGTCCGCTGTGTGAACCGAGCAATGAACTGGTCCAGATGTTGTTGCTGTGACTGCGTCAAGCCGCCCGCCGTCGATTTGCGAACGGGTTTGTACGGTCCAAAACGCTCAAAGATCTTTTTCTGAGCGACAGACGCAGCCTGCTTGGAATCGCCAGAACTTGATGTGGATGGCGCGGCTGTAGAATTGGCTGGCATAGTTGATGCCGCAGCCGGTGAAGGAGATGTTGCAGCATTAGCAATCGTTGGGCTAACCACTGCACCAGAATTAGGCACAGCATTGTCCGCCCGTGCCACACCGGAGCCAAGCGTGGGAATTGGGCTGGCAGAATGATTCGTGTTGGTTATCGACCAGCGACGCTCGCGCAGCAATTGAAGCTGCAGTGCCATCAACTGATTCTGCTGCGAGAATATTTGCTCAAGACCCGCCATCGATCCGCTGGGCAACGGAACTGAGTTTGGAACAAACGTGGCAAGTTGCATTGGCACGCTATGCGGTAAAGTTAGCGGCTGAGCAAACCCGACAGGCGATGGTATCGTGCCAGTCGAAGGCGTCACCGCGACAAAAGGTTGGTCGGAAGATATCGGCGCGGCCAGTGGTAACGCTGGTGATGTTGGAGCGGTCGCAGCGGACGGCTCGGGTTGCGACTCAGGAGTGGCAACAGCGATGGATTCAGAAGTCTCGGCATTCGAACTGATGGATTGCAGAGCTTCGGGCACCTGTGCTGTTGGCGTCGCTGCAGGGGATGTAGGCGATGTGACCTCAGATTGAGCTGAATTGGCTTGATTGCCACGCTGAGCGGCTAAGAAATCTACTAGCGAGCGAATAGTGGAGTGTTCTTCAATCAATTGTCGAAAGGTCACTTTCACTGCAAAGGTACTCTTGATTCGTTGACTAAATTGAATCAGGAACAATGAGTCGAACCCTAGCTCGAGAAAGGTAGCGTCGGGATTCAGTTCGTACAAATCGAAACCGGAAGCGTCTCGAAGGATCTGAGCCAATTGGGATTCAGCTTGCGTTCGTGCAGATGTATTGTTCATAACGGCGATTTCTATTATGTTTTTCAGTGTTACTTAGCGGTCAAGCCAACAGTTGAGCTGTTGTTCCATGATAGTTAATTGTTGTTGAATCAGTCGCTGAAGGGACTCATCTTCCAGTTCCAAGTTGGTAGCCTCCGCAGGCAAATGGGATGACTCAAGGGCGGCAGGAGCACTTAGCGGCACAGAACCTTCAGGTGCGAGACTGGTCTGGGCAGCAGTGACAGATGATTGAGGATCTGGCCGGGGGGAATCACTGGAACATGTACTGGTCAGGCTGCTAACGCTATTGCCCGTCATTTGGTCAAACCAATATCTCTGTCTTTCAAACGGATAGACGGGCAGATGGACTCGTCGGCGTTGTTCCTGGTCATAGGCTCCGGCAAATCGAACGTTGACTCCCGATTGCCATAGCTTGCCGACTGTAGCCCAAAGTTGCTCAGCCATCGATTCAGAAGATTGTTTAGCATGGGGCGATACCGCCATGACGTCATGCTGGGCGCTGCAATCGGGATGTTGCCTGACCAGAGTTGACAAGGTTTGTCCTGGTCCTACTTCCAATAGTACTGCTGGGGCGACCTGGAGAGCCTGCTGAGCGGCATCTGAAAATAGAACCGTTTCACGCAGGTGCCTGGCCCAGTACATTGGGTCACAAGCATTGCTATCGGAAAGCGGCTTGCCGGTTACCGTGGAGATAATTGGAATGCTTGACGGCCTGAGTTGAATTTGCTGAAGCTCTCTCGCAAAAGGCTCGATCACTGGCTCCATCATGGCCGAATGGAACGCATGAGAAGTGTGTAGTGGCATGCAGCCGATCGATTCGATTTCCAGGCGATTCTGCAGCGCGATCACAGCATCCTTAGGTCCTGAGATTACGCACAACTGAGGGCTGTTGACAGCAGCAACTGCCAGTTGATTACTCAGACTGCATTCTTGCGCGATTTGCTTCACCGTTGCTACGGGAGACCGTACGGCAAGCATGTCGCCAGAGGGTAGTGCCTGCATCTGCTGAGCACGGAAAGCCACCATCTTCAGCGCATCGGGCAACGAGAAGATGCCACCAATACAGGCCGCGACGAATTCTCCGACGCTGTGTCCTAACATAGATTGCGGACGGACACCGCAGGCCAGTAGCCACTGAGCATACGCGTAGGCAATCGAAAAAATAGCGGGCTGAGCCAACTGCGTGCTTCGCAATTCGCGCTGGCAAGTTTCGATGGAAGCCGGATCATCGTCAACAAAGAGCTTCTCGCGGAGATCGTAACCGACCAGCGGTTGCAAGATCAAAGCGCAGCGATCCAGCGCGGCGGCAAAGACTGGCTCGCTTTCGTACAACTGGCGGCCCATGTTAGGATATTGAGACCCCTGACCCGGAAACATCCAAATGCAAGCTGTGTCACGGCGAACTTGATGCTTCACTGTTGCAGAATCCACAGAACAGCTCCGCAGTTGCTCGATCGCCATCTCCGGTTGCTTGGCAAGCACGGTCAGACTGTAATTGAGTCGCTTGCGACCGGTCTGAAGAGTGTAAGACACGTCCTGAAGATCCAATGCGGGACTTGCCTGAAGTTGTTCGGCCAGACGATGTGCCAGCGTTTGTAGCGCCGATGGACTGCGGGCTGATAGGATCAGTAGACTGACCGGTCGACGCGCTGGTAAGACCTTAACCTCCGGCGGTTGATCAATCACCACGTGAGCGTTTGTCCCGCCTACTCCAAAGGAACTGAGCCCTGCCCGACGCATCTGCCCTTCAGGATTCCATGGGGTAAGCTGAGTATTTACAAAAAAAGGAGTCGTGGGAAAGTCGATATTGGGGTTGGGCGTTTCAAAATTCAAGCTGGCAGGCAGCAACTGATGTCGCATTGCCAGGCAAACCTTGATTAGTCCAGCGACTCCCGACAACGGAAGCGAGTAGACTAAGGAAAGAGAGAGAATAGCGGTGGTCGGCGGAGAATTAAAAAA
>DAIRSD010000241.1:0-7057 GCA_036804625.1 Aureliella sp.
AGCCAAGTTTGCTGGTGCGGAGATCTACACAGGTGTCGAGGTGCGATTCCTGCGCAAGGTAGAGGACTGGTACGAAGTACACTACGATTTGCACGTGCCTCAGGTGGATGGCAGTTTGGCTACGCTTGCCTGTGTTACCACGGCACGTATGGTGGTGTTGGGAGCTGGCAGTTTAGGCAGCACCGAAATCCTGCTTCGTTCACGATGTCAGGGACTGTCCGTATCGGAGCAATTAGGCTGTCACTGGACTGGCAATGGTGACGCGCTGGGGTTTGTGCGCAAGACCGAATGTCCAACCAGCGGTGCGGGATACTCTGCCTACGAAACGTGCCGCACGCCTGTGGGGCCAACCATTCAAACCAATCTCTTCTATCCGAATCGGCCACCGTCCGAACGCATTCTGATCCAGGAAGGAGCTGCCCCTCGCTCGTACGCTAAAGCACTTAGCCTATTGATGCGAGACGTGAATCTGGATAGTACTCAAGTGCTGTTGGGGATGGGGCACGATGGAGCCCAAGGTCGCATCTCTCTGAACGAACGCGGCATGGGGCATGTCTATTGGCCAGGTTCTCTGGACAGTTCCTACCGTCGATACATTCGACAGGAGTTCGAACGAGTGGCTTCGGCCATGGGCGGTAAGTATGACTACTTGAGAGCCTTCGGAGATCGATTGATCTCTGTCCATCCACTGGGTGGCTGCGGCATGGCCGACGACATTACCTGTGGAGTGGTCAATGATCGCTGCCAAGTGTTTGATGCCAGTTCTGGAGGCGTCTTTCAAAACCTTTATGTGATCGACGGTGCCAGCCTACCCACGTCACTGGCCTGTAATCCACTTTTGACCATTACGGCTCTGGCGGAACGCTGCAGTGACTGGATCGTCAATGATCCTGAACGCGCCGATTGGTTCACACCAGCAGCTCCCAGCGCACTTGCGGGCCGCTGATTAGGTCGGAAACTAGGCTCTGCAATCAGCCTGTTTGCTCTATAGGTTGTTCGACCTGGCAGCGGTCAACGGGGTACTGAGGTAGTGCGGACTGGTTAGAATCGGATCGATCTATTGATATACTACGTGGCGCGAGTGAACCACTGCGCCAAACTGATCTCGGGGATCGAAACTCGCAACATGGGAGCAAAGTCAGCAAAGGTGGCATCGCTGTCTTCTAGAAGCGCGATGATCGAATCGTCGCTTAAATTGGCAATCTGTCGCAGAGCAGACAAGAAGGCATCGCGATCCCGCCAAGCATCACACTGGCAGGTTGGAAGTAGCGAAGCGATCGCCACGGCAATGGCATCAACCGGTCGAGTCTTGGCAGCAAGTAGACGATCCAAGTGCGGATGGCTTTCGATCAATACCGCAAATTCATGAGGTAGTTTCCAATTGCGAACCAGTGCAGCCGCGACCTGAGCATGATCCCAACCAAATTCTTCTCGCTCCAATTGTGATAATCTTAGTCCTTGGGCATTGCGGCGCTGAATCAAAGTCTCGTACTGGCCTGGTAATTCCTTTAGCAGCAATGGGATAGCAATGTCCTGCAGCAAGGTTGCTGCGAACAGGTCTTCGGCATTGGGTAATTTCAGCTTGCGTCCCAGGCCGCGAGAAAAGACCGCGCGTCTAAGCGAATCTTGCCACAATCTTTTCAGGTCAAACGGGCCAAACTTGGGTTCGGGCACCAAACTAAAGACAGCGCTCCACAACGCGAAATTCTTAATAGTACGTACGCCAACCAGTGCCAAAGCTTGCTGGACCGACGAGATCTCTCGCGAAAAGCCAAAGTAGCTCGAGTTTACAAACTTCAGTATCTGGCTCATCAAGCCGGGATCGGCTTCGATAGGCCGCGCGAACTCAACAGGCCCGTTGCTGGCATCCTGCGAAAGTTCCAGTAAGGTCATAGCCGTTTGTGGCAATGCCGGAAGTTGTGCAGCCGCCAGCAGTTGGTCCAGATCGATCAGTTGTTTCTTGGCTACTGTGGGCATAATCACCTTTTCCCTCTCAAAAAGACGTGACCAAATTTTGCATGGGCGATCAATTGAGGCCACTCAGGTAGACGAGCGGCTTTTCATGAACAACTGATCAGCACCCTCCAATTAAATTCCTAGCTTGAAAGCTTGAGCTAGGCAAACTTTCATTTAAGGTTTGCCGCACGACTGATGTAGGAATACCATGGCTTCCTGTTGCAATCGGAATTATCGTTGCAGCCCTTTTGGGTGGCCGGAGTCACAGTTTCAGTAAACGTCACAACTGCCGAGTCGGTTTCAATTTGCGCCGATTTCAGGCTGCTTTTGTTGGATTCGTTTTGCCTTAGCACCAAAATTCCGGCTACAATGAAGCGTACACAAATGAGTTTCTTTCTCGTACACTGATGCGATCGCCGCTGATAGAACTGGGCCTGCACGGACCAAATGAAATGAACTGTGAGGAGAAATGAACACCAGTCAACAACCTTCCGATTGGCCGCTGCCAGAGGTTGATTCGAAAGAAAAAGAGTTACCCAACGAGCCGCTAGAGCGTACTACTTCACTAGCGGCTTCCAATCCATCACCCTCAAAAAACGCCAAGACTCATCCAAGCACCTGGCAATTGGCCGGTTCGACATTGATCAGCTTGATGATGGTGCTGGTACTTTTTGGTGCCGCTAGACTGTTGGTACCGGCATTGGTCGAGGATGTTCGCTACCGGTGGTACCGTGGGCAATTGCGAGCAGAATACGAACTGGCTGGCGAGCGACTGCAGACGGCTTCTCTGGATTCGCTAGTTGACGTATCCCAACTGGTCAGCAAGCGCTTGGGCGGCAGTGTGGTGCATATCAACATACTTCGCGATGAAGCATCCATGAGTCAGTTCCAGCGCGTGCTGGGGCGGAGCGATCCCAATCTGCGATACGAAGGTCAAGGCAGTGGGTTTGTGATCGACTCGCAGGGCTACATTCTGACCAATCACCATGTGATCACGGAAACAGACAGTCTAGGAAACGCTATAGCATCGCGTGTGGAGGTCACTCTAGCCGACGGGAAACAGTTGCCTGCCGAGATCATTGGAACGGACCCCAAAACAGATTTAGCGGTACTGAAAGTTCATGCCAGCAACCTGATGCCAGTCGATTGGGGTGACAGCGACCAAGTTACGATTGGCACTCCAGTCTGGGCAGTTGGTAGCCCGTTTGGTCTGCAGCAATCAGTCACCTTTGGAATCATCAGCGGTACTCATCGGATTGATCTTAGCGGAACTCGCTATCAAGATAGCTTAAGCGCCGAGCCGGTTTATGGAGATTTGATGCAAAGTGATGTAGCGGTCAATCCAGGTAACAGCGGCGGTCCGCTGGTCAATTCTGTTGGACAAGTCGTTGGAGTCAATGCGGCGATTCTGGGCGAGAGTTATCGAGGAATCAGTTTTGCGATTCCTAGTCGTGTCGCAAAACGAGTCGCCGAACATCTCATTCAGTCCGGCGAGGTCCCTCGCGGATGGCTTGGGGTTCGAATGGATGAACTAGCTTATGACCAGCGATATGGATCGGATGGGCAGATTCAGCCAGGCGTGCGTGTTGTTGGTTTTCCGGACAACGAACCCTCTCCCGCTCGCCAAGCGGGTCTGGAAGTGGGAGACATCATCGTAGAATTTCAAGACAAGCCGGTTCTAAGCCAAACCGAGCTAATGAAGTTGATTGGTGAGACTGAAGTGGGTTCTCCGACGCGAATTGTTGTCCTTCGAAATGGCCAGAAGCAATCGTTTGCAGTCACTTTGGGCAAGCGAAATGTGAAGCTGTGATCCATCGCCAAGCCAATCTGTTGTTGACTACTTGGCAGATTGTTGCCGTTTTGGTGATGGGATTTAGCGTTGGCTGGCGGCAGGCAGGCTTTTCCGCTTCGCTGGCGTTTCTATGGTTTGTCATTGCCATGGTACTTCTTGCGCGACCACCGGCTGTGCCCGAAGTCAATCACAGCCAGTCGGAAAATGCTGGGCCAATCGTGACTCGCAACGATTTACTTCCCGTGCTGCCCAAGAAGCAGAGGCTTCGAATTTCATTAGTTGTTGCAAACGGAGTTTTCATGTCCATCTGGTTGATTTTGGGGCTGCGCTAGTTCGATAATTTTGCCCTTTTCTCGCTTAGGTGCTCAGACCAATTGGAGCCTATTGAGCCAGTGGCCAATCCGACTTTAGCAAGTAGAATGGATACAGAATTTGCAGTAACAGTTCACCCTTCACAACTCACCCCATTGCCGCTTCATGAAGACGTCTTTTCGTAACTTGATATGTATTTTTCTGACCTTTCAATGCCTAGCTGGACCGGCACTGGCAGTCGAAGACGTTAATGTTCCGTCGATGGGAATATCGGATCACCGGCCAGCCGAAGGCCCATCGGTACAAGTGGATGACAAGTACATGGTGCCTTATGACTTGGTGATTCCTGGTTCCGAAGTAATCGTGCAGATGGTTCCCCTGCCTGGTGGCGTCTTTCAAATGGGCTCACAGGCGGAAAGCGAAAGCCCTCAGGTGCAAGTTCAGGTTCCGCCGATGTGGGTTGCCAGGACGGAAACTACTTGGCGCGAATATGAACTGTACATGTCGATGTATCGGTTGTTCAACTCCTTGGCCTCCAAGAAGCAGCGAGTTGCCGAGAAAGCAGGACAGGTGGATGCGGTCACAGCACCGACGGAACTGTACGATTCGACATTCACTTACGAGCACGGTCAGGAACCAGAACTGCCTGCCGTAACGATGACTCAATATGCGGCCAAGCAGTATACCAAATGGCTCAGTAAACTGACTGGCCATCAATACCGATTGCCGACGGAAGCTGAATGGGAATATGCCTGTCGTGGTGGTTCGACGTCAGCGTACAGTTTTGGCGACGATGAAAGGGAACTGGACCAATACGCTTGGTTTGCAGACAACTCAGATGAGAGTCCTCATCCCGTCGCTCAGAAAAAACCCAACGCTTATGGCCTGTACGACATGCACGGCAATGTGATGGAATGGACAATCGATAACTTTGGTGACAATGGATATCAATCGCTAGCTGAATTGCCTCAGCCGCTTCCGGTGATGCAAACGGTGCGATGGCCAAGTCAGATCGAAGGGCGTGTGGTGCGCGGCGGAAGTTGGCAAGACTTCGCAGCCGATTGCCGCTGTGCATCGCGTTTGCCGTCTGATGAAGATTCCAAGTGGAAGGAGGAGGACCCGAACCTTCCACTTAGTCCTTGGTGGTATACCAATGATCCGACTCGCGGATTGGGATTTCGAGTCTTCCGATCCTATCAGCCGCTTTCCGATGAATTGATGGAAAAATTTTGGGAAATTGATCATCAGTATCTGGCAGAGGATGTGGAGAGTCGATTACGAGAGGGTCGCGGCATTGTCAGCAATGTGGATCCAGGTCTAGCACAGGATATCAAGGCTTCCAAGCCTTAATCTCGATTGAAAAGTACAGCCATTAGTGATTGGCTGAAGCAACAACCATTTCAACGATCAAGGGTTCCATCTGTGGAAGGCAGCAAGTCCAGGCAATTGCTCGATGTCGACCAGTTGCGGTGGGGGCGCGTGGCTGATTGGGCTCAGCTTGTGCGCTTGCCTAATCTGTTTACGTTGCTTTCCAACTGTGCCGCCGCGACGATCTTATCCGTTGGTGCCATCGGTCCTTGGACGGCAATCGTGCCGATATGGATGGTATCGGTGTTGGCTTACTGGGCAGGCATGCTACTGAACGACGTGGCTGATATCGAAGAAGACAAGCGTCATCGGCCAGATCGACCATTGCCGTCCGGACGTGTCTCACCCGCTTTGGCTGGGCACGTGGCGACTGGCATGTTGATGCTTGGGCCGCTGATTCTACTGATGGTGGCGGCCTACCATCGGACGATTGATCAACTGTGGATGATGATCTCGATTGCGGCCTGCCTGCTGCTATGGATATCGATTCGAATTTACAATTCGCCAGTGAAAGCCACGCTGCTTGGACCAGGACTGATGGGACTCTGTCGCGCTTTGAATATTGCGATGGTAGGCTTTGCCGTACTGGCCGTACATTGGGGAAATGAATTCTCGATGGTAGAAAGTTTTCCGCAGACTTTAGTGGCTTATGCAGCGGCGATGGGTGTGTATATCTGTGGTGTCACCACCTATGCGCGGCGCGAAGAACAGCTTAGCTCATCGGCAACTCTGTTGATGGGAACCCTGTTGCAGGCTGCCGGTTTGGCGATGCTCGCCGGATTGCCATTTTGGGAGACAGGCCGCCAGGTTCATTGGTTCCTAGATCCCAGGACCTATTATCCCATACTGATTGGGCTGGTTGGTCTGACCGTCTTGAATCGAGCCATCTCCGGCATCATGCGACCTGTTTCGCGACGCGTCCAATTGGCTGTTCGACATGCTCTGCTTTCACTGATTTTGCTGGATGCTTCAGTCGTCTTGATGTGGGCTGGCACCTGGTACGGTGTTGCTGTGGTGATTTTGATGCTGCCGGCCCTGTTGGGAGCGCTGAAATTTAGGACCACTTGACCGGTTTCCAGACAGTGATGAACCAAGGGTTGAATGAGGGGAATCTGAAAATGTGGCTTAGACGTACCGCTTATCTGATGAGCTTGCTGCTGGGAACGCAATGCTGGGCTGAAGCTTGGAGTTTCCAATCAGGCGATTTAGGATCCAAGATCGCTCCCTTAGTACAGTCGCATGCAGGGCAAGTCAGCGTAGCGGTCAAGCATCTGACCAGCGGCGCGGAATATTTTTTGGACGCCGATCGGCCGATGCCGACCGCCAGTTTAATCAAGTTTCCGGTAATGGTTGAAGCTTATCGGCAGAGGGCTGCGGGACTAGTGGACTTTAGCGCGCCAATCCAAGTGACTGAAGCGGACAAAGTCCCCGGTTCAGGCATCATCACTGATCATTTTGCAGACTTGACCTTAAGTCTGCGGGATGCTGTCCAACTGATGATCGCTTTTTCAGACAATACTGCGACCAATCTTGTGATTGATAAGATTGGCATCGCCTCGACCGGCCAAAGCATGGAGCAAAAGGGATTTCCGAATACAAAAATCTACGCTAGGGTCTTCAGACACGACA
>DAIRSD010000242.1:0-7035 GCA_036804625.1 Aureliella sp.
TATTAGGACAAACAACATAGCCTGCGACTCGAGCGGTAAAGACGTCGCACACCACTAAGTCAAGTATGGTCTCGACTGGGTCACGTGAATCGATACAGCTCAGTACTGCAGCAAATGGATGTTGTCCAGCCGAAGTTGCCTGCACCTGTCGCCCCAAGTCGCGTGACAAGCGTCGATCGCTACAGAAGCGATCGGTGCCTTCCTGAAGTATCCTCAGGTCCTCGCTTGGCGTCATTCGTTCCTGCACTTCACGACTGGTAAAGTCGACAAACTGAATGACATTGCTAATGGAGTACTTTTCTCTGAAACCTCGCAAGCTGACCTTCAGGTGATGTTTATCTGATTTTTTTGCAAAGGTGCGGATCATCGCTAGAATGTCTGGATCGATATAATCCGAATTTTTTGCATCGATCAGAACGTGTGTGCCTGGCGGTGCCTCACGTAGAGCTTGTTCGATGACTGGGCGATTCAGAAAGCTGACCTGTTCGGCAAGCTCGATATGCAAAATGTCTCCTCCAATGTGCTTTTCTACGACTCGTCGAAGCGGTCTACGGAGATTGCTGTTTAAGATGAAGCCAACGGCAAAGGCTAACCCTACAACCACTCCTATTAAAAGATCGGACAATAGAATGGCAGCGATGGTCACGATAAATGGAATCCATTGATAGCGACCTCCCTGCCACATGCTGGCGAATACCTGCGGCCTAGCCAACCAGCACCCCGTAGCGATCAAGACAGCGGCCAGAACGGAAAGGGGAATTTGGTTCAATACAAACGGAAAGATTGTGGCTGCGGCCAGTAGAATCACTCCATGCAGCATCGCACACAATTTGGTGCGAGAGCCTGCCTGTAGACATACTGCGCTACGTTCGATGGCTGCGCTCAAAGGAATCCCGCCTACCAACCCGCACAGCATATTTCCAGTTCCAACGGCAATCAATTCTCGATTGGCAGGACTGGGACGATCGCTTTGATCCAGCCGGTCGGTGGCAGATAGGTTGAGCAATGTCTCCAGCGACGAGATGATTGCTATGACACCAGCAGTCAGGAAGACCAACGGATTGTTCCACTGCGAAAAATCTGGCCAGCGCAGTAGAGACGCCCAACCTGTTTGTGTTTCCCAGACTGGCAATTGGATCAAGTGCTTTCCATCGATTACCAGACTGCCTCCTAGCCGATTTACTACGAGACTTATCAGAGTGCCAGCAACAATAGCGATCAACATAGCTGGCATGGGAAGCCTGCCTGGAGCAATCCAAAATCGAAGTCCCCACAACACCACCAGCGTGACGACTCCCACAAGCGCTGCACCCCAGTGAATTTCTCCGTTAGCCAGAGTCCATAACTCGGTAAACGTGTTGTAGCGATCTGGCTGCAGGAAAGCCATATCCCCTTCTGGATCGGTGTCATGCCCCAACAGGTGCGGAATCTGTTTGAAAATCAGAATGATACCAATTGCGGCCAACAGAGCTTCCAAAACACTGGACGGAAAGAAGCTAGACAACCAGCCGAACTTTAGAACGCCAAACAAGATCTGAAGCAGACCTGCCAGCACCAACGCTAGAAGGAAGGCTTCGAAAGAGTTCAGACTGCCCAACAGAGTCGCAACGGTCAGGGTCAATCCTGCTGAGGGCCCCGTGATGCTTGTAGGGGAACCACTAAGCCAACCCACCACGAAACCACCGATGATTCCAGCCAGTATGCCCGATTCGGGAGGAGCGCCGGATAGAGAGGCGATGCCCATTCCCATGGGAATGGCAACACAAGCAACAACAACCGCTGCCCAAAATTCACCGATCATGCCCGTCATTAAAGGCAGATTGGGGTCTGGCCTTAGCTCAGCACCCGACTGGGAAATGGAGCTAGTGATTTCGTTTGATTCTAACTGGCTCATCGAATGCCCTTCAACTCGGAAGTAGAGATTTGGTTTATGTTCCCAGTATTTAGAAACTCAACGACACCGGTCTTCGGTTCGTAAATCGCTCCCACTACTTGAATGTTACCGTCACGACTCCACCGCTCAATTGCCGCGCTGTCTTGGATCAACTGCTGGACTGTCTTAGAAATATGCTTTAGGGTCAAGTCCCTGAGGAACCGCTGCTGCAACTCGTCGGTCCACTGATCAAACTGGGTGGCTTGCGAGCGGTCGATGGAGTCGGCGATTCGCTCAAGAACTTCCTCAAGGTGTTCACAGCCAGCGATCTGGGCAAGGTTTTCAGGCGAGCAGGCGTTCCTTATCGCCAGGGCAAGAAGGGCTGGGTCAACGTGTGCTAACACAACTACCAGCCTGGCACCACCAAAAGATATTGCGTATTCAATACCACCTAGTGACCTTGTGCCAACAGCAACTCCAGGGACGCGAACCACATAGGCATCACCAAGCCCCAGATCAAACAGCAATTCAACTGGAGTCTGAGAATCGATACCGGTGACGATCGCGGCGAGCGCTGTAGCCCCCTTCGGGGAAGTTACATTGCGAAGTCGTGCTCGGTCCAGCGGATGTCCTTCGACATACCGCCGATTACCATGGATCAAAACTTGCTTGACTTGGTCAGGCGAAAGCTTCTCACGCGACTCTAACGCCGAAAAATCGACGCTATCAAAGGTATCGAGAAAATTGTATTTGGATTTAAACCCAACCAATTGAACCTGGATTCGTTGTACGGGCGCTACCTTGTCGCGGAACTCACGGATCAAACTAAGGACATCCGGGTCGATGTAATCGGTCCTTCGGGCATCCAGCAGTAATCGCCCCCCGCCTGGGACTTCACGAAGTGCTTTGTCGAGCGAGGCGCGATTCAGGAAACTGACCTGATTTCCCAGTTCGATATGCATCAATTCACCGTCGATGTGCTTTTCATGAATTCTTCGTACCGGCCGACGCAGGTTGCTGTTCAAGATAAAAACGAGACTCAAAATCAGTCCGATGCAAATGCCAACTAGCAAGTCCGTTAACACAATCGCCACCAAAGTAAACAGGAAGGGCATCAATTGATACCGGCCTTCACTCCACATCTGCTTAAACAGCGCAGGGCTGGCAAGCTTGTACCCAGTCAGCAGTAAAATCGCCGCCAAACACGACAGCGGGATCCTCTGCAGTACCTGAGGGATCAATAACACGCAGCCCAATAGCAGTATTCCATGAAACAATGCGGACAGCTTGGTTTCGGCACCTGCGTTCACATTCACCGATCCACGAATAATCACGCTGGTCACCGGGATACCGCCCAACATCCCGGCCGCCATGTTGCCTAACCCCTGAGCAAACAGTTCGCGGTTGGGTGGCGAGGCACGTTGTTTCTTGTCCAGTTTGTCGACTGCATCAAGATTCAACAGAGTTTCTAGCGATGCTACCACAGCGATCGTGATTGCACCTCCATAAACGGAAATATTCGTAAGTTGAGTGAAGTCAGGTCGCTTGAGCATTCCGAAAAATTGGCTCATGCTGTCAGCTCGAGGGACATCCACCAACTGCTGAGGGGTTATCACCCAGTTAGCACCAAACATTGCAAGGAACCAGCCAAACACCGATCCAAGAACAACAACTATTAGCGGTGCCGGGAGCAACGACTTTTTTAGTTTGGGAATCTTGTCCCAAACGATCAAAAAAGCCAGAGAAGACAAACCTACTGCGATCGCTCCCAATTGAAAACCTTCCTCGTGCCGAATCAAATCGCCCATCGCTCGGTAAAAGCTAACGATGATATCTCCCACCGGATGCGAGAAATCCTCCACTGAATGTGGGTGTTTTTCGTAGTCTTCCAGGGCTTCAGCATGACCGAATTCCACCCCCATGTCCTTTGAGTAACCGAACAAAAGAGGAAGCTGTTTGAAGAGCAGGATGACGCCGATTGCTGCCAAAAGACCTTTGATGACACTGGACGGAAAAAAAGCCGACAAGGCTCCGGCCTTCAGCAGGCCAAAGCCAATCTGGATTGCGCCCGCGAGCACGACGGCAGTCAGAAATGCCTCGTAAGAGCCCAGTCCTGAAATCTGAGCGGCTACGATCGCGGTCAGGCCGGCCGCCGGGCCTGAAACGCTGGTGGCCGAACCGCTGGCCAGCCCGACTACAATTCCGCCAACTATGCCTGAAACCAAACCCGCAATTGGATCTGCATCCGAGGCGATCGCAATTCCCAAACACAAAGGCAGCGCCACGAGAAAAACGATAGTACCAGCCAATAGATCTTTCGCCAGAACGGAAGAACTGAAGTTGAATTCATTTTTTATGCCAAGCATGCATTTTTCCCTGCAAACAATGTCCTATCGGTGCAATCAGTTGATGAACTCGTTCAGCAAGCTCCCGAAAATGCAATAGTGGAGTCGGCCTATTAAAGCCGTCTTGACCAGTTGGTTTCGCTGCTTGCAAGAGATGTCGTGTAGGCGCTACAGCCGACGGGCTCTGGGCCGTTTCACACAAAAGATGTCATGCGCAGCACGAGAAGAGGCGCTCAACAGCGTGTGGGTCGGAGATAGGCGTCGCAGTTGATCGAGCTGACGCAGTGCATCCACCGAATTTTTTTGGAGCCGTTGCATCGTTCAACGGCTATGCGCTGACCTGTGTTGAGACACCTAAGGATTGATTGCCGCCGAACAGATCCTGAATGACGTGCAAACTCTTCTTTTTCAGAAGATTCACTCCGGTTCTCTGACTCCTCGCTCATGGTCTCCACAAGCTCTTCATACGCAACTGTAGGCAATAGACCACCCAAAGGCATCAATTGCGCTAGCAGCAGCGGCGAGCATGCCATGGCGTTAAACAATAGGCATTGTCCACACAATAGGCGGCAGAGTGTCTTGGATATGTTCAGCAATGGATCGACCATCCTTCACATACGATGGCTGACAAATCTTCGGAGGAGCCCATCAAGAAATCATTGGCGAGCCCGCGTTTAGCATGCGTTATAGACTAAAACAAACCTACCCAGTAGTCAATGCTGGTAATTCGTCACCCTGTGAAACCTGTAAGCCTGACATTGCGCCTCGCGTACACCGCGACACTTGATTGTCACACGATGTTGACATGAAGAAAACATAGTTTTGACTGAGCAAGCGGCTGCGGACTAAATCAAATTTGCGGCTGTGCATCATCCAGCAATGCTAACATTGATTGGCTCAGCAATTGATCAATCGTGGGTTCGCACCAGGCAACACCAACTTCGTAACCGCCTTGCGGATATGCTTCGCTTGTAGGGATATACCACGGCCCTCCATCGCCGTACGCTGCGCAAGCGACAAAACGTTGTGGAGCAGAAACCTGGGCCCGCAGTTGGTATTCGACAAAGCACTCAGAGGGCAGGTGCAACATCGAAATGTCATTCAGATGCAGGCCCGACAGCAGGATTGGTACTCCCGAAGCATATCGGCGCAGCCAACTGAGAATAAAGGCCGAACGGCTGCGATCGGTTAGACCCTTACTGGCATCTGCGATGGATTGCTCGAGTTCCGACTGCTGCCACCCAGTACGCGGTGGGGGCAGGAACTCTTGAGTATTCCAGTGGATCGTCTGTATTGGCTGCGGCTGTGCATCCTGCTCCGCCTGCACCATGGCTTCGTAGATTCGCCCAGCTAAGACCGATCGCATGACTTCCGAAGCGTTGTTGTACCTGCCCGCTCCAATGTTGCCACCACAACCATTAAAGTAGATATGAGTACACTGAGGTTGGTCCATCTGCCTGCGCTTCCTAGCCAACCCACAGAAGTCAGAGCTAACACCGCCGCGCCCGTAGTAGCTCATCGGGTGGCAAGCATAATAATGGCACGCGGCCACGCGAGAGCGCTGGCTGTAAAAGTAGATGGACTTCAAATAGGGATCGATCAGACCTTCGGGCAGACGCTGATGCACGGGGTCTCGCGAACTGCTACCACGCATCGAAGCGACTCGACCAGTCAAGTTCTCCATGCGACGATTGCTGGCTACCTGATGGACAACGGATTGCCCGTAGCCCACATGCGTAAGCGGCATCGCCTTGGGGATAGCTTGTTGCACCGCCGCGCGCCCAGCATCTAGGCAACGATGAAAGAAATCGACATCGAACATCGGTGGCAGATCGGCGTGGCGCGCTACGATCGCTTGAGCATCCAAACAGACAAACGGAGCGTCGTGCTGGTGGACACACTGTACAGCCACTCGATCAAGCGACGTACCAGCGGCCTGGGCAAGCGCTTGGCACCACTGGCGATGAGCGTCGTTGAGCAGTCCTGTCCAGTCGACCGAGCAGATGACCAGCGGATCACCTGCCCCGAGCAAGACGAACCCGATGGCTTCTAAGGGATCTTCAATTTCCTTGGCTGGCTGTATCCATCCGCCACACAACGAGTGCCCCAATGGAGGCGTGACGTCAAAACGAAATGGGGCAATCTGCAAAGAGGGTTGACTGGCAGTCGATTCCTGCTGCGCACTGGCCGACCGACGTGACAATAGAACACCAGTAGTAATTCCAGCGGTTTGAACAAAACTGCGACGTTCGATAGCTGCCATCTCTTGTTCCCTGATTGTTGCTGCACGAGCTAACTGAGTAAACCACAAGCATTCTAACCACGGCACGATCAAGTGTGTCAATCTGAGCCCTAAAGAGATAGGTTTTGTCAAAAATCAGCGATTTGGGCGGTTGCTGGGGTTGGTATAATCATCGCGAACTTTTCCCGTGGATGCTTGCGAGCCTTCCTAAAGAATTCTGCTAAAAAGATTGAGCCTGATGCACAGCAATCAACAAGCGCGACCATGGAAGTCAATTGCGACCAACGGTCTCAAGTGGCTTTGGGCCAGCGTGCTGCTGGGCAGCATTGTGGGCACCACTGTCGCGTTTTTTCTTAGGTCGCTGGACCATGTTACGCAGTTGCAGTGGCGGCACGGATGGCTTCTGTTCTTGTTGCCTTTGGCAGGTCTCTTGTCAGGTGGAATCTATCATCGCTGGGGACAAATGGCTGAAGGTGGAACCAGTGTTATCGTACAACAAAATCGACAAACAAGCAGCGGCGTCCAGGCTGCGATGGCCCAATCCGACGGAACATTGTGGTGGCAGGGACTCAAGA
>DAIRSD010000243.1:0-7032 GCA_036804625.1 Aureliella sp.
AATCGTCTTCCGGATTAATCAATTGTCCATTCTTCTCGGAGGAGTCTGGAAAGATTTCGATGCTCTGTCGGTCTGCCACATCAGGATCTCGATTGATCGTGTCGGCAACTGAGTTAATCAGTTTGATCATCAGTTTCGCCATGAAATATCCGGGAGCAGCTTTTCCGGCGAATAAGACCGTTCTTGGAGGGATTGACAGGTTAGGATTGCGTTTCAATCGCATATAAGCGCAGATGACGCTTAGCACATTCAGATGCTGGCGTTTGTACTCATGCAGTCGTTTGACCTGAACATCAAATAGACTGTCCGGATCTACGATGACGCCTGTTCGACTGCGAATGACCTGCGCCAGTTGTCGCTTATTGGTTCGCTTAATATCTTGCCATCTCTGCTGAAACGCGGCATCATCTGCCAGCCTTTCCAGGCAGCGCAAGCTGCTTAATTCCGTCATCCACGTTTCACCGACAACTTCACTTAGCAGTTTTGACAACTCAGGATTGGCCAGCGCCAAAAAACGCCTAGGCGACACTCCGTTGGTGACATTTCCGAACTTCTGGGGCCATAACTGATAAAAGGGTTGCAAGGTCCGGTCAGCCAGTAGCTGCGAATGCAATTGGGCAACGCCGTTGATACTAAAGCTGCCAACGCATGCCAGATGGGCCATACGGACTCGGCTTTCTGTGCCCTCGGTAAACAACGATAGTTGCTGCAGTCGTTGTTGGTCGCCCGGGTAACGCAATCGTACTTCATCTAGAAAACGTCGGTTGATTTCGTAAATGATCTCAAGGTGTCTAGGCAATAACTGAGCCAGTAGAGCGACCGGCCAAGTCTCAAGCGCTTCAGGCAGCAAGGTATGGTTGGTATAACCAAAAGATCGTTGGGTTATGCTCCAGGCGCTTTCCCAGTCCAGAAAATGTTCATCCACCAACAGACGCATCAATTCAGGAATCGCCAAAGCTGGATGAGTGTCGTTCAATTGAACTGCGTACTTTTCTGGAAATTTCTCTAGCGGATCGCCACACTGCCGCAAGATGCGGATCATGTCTTGCAGCGAGCAGGAAACGAAGAACGCTTGCTGAGCCAGCCTGAGCAATTTGCCCGCCAGCCGATCATCGTTGGGATAGAGTACCTTGGAAATCGTCTCCGACTGCACTTTCTGCTGCACCGCACCGTAATAGTCGCCAGTATCAAAAGCTGCAAAGTCAAAGGACTCAATCGCTTCGGCCTTCCATAGTCGCAAGAGGTTAACTGTATTGACATGATAACCTAGAATAGGCGTGTCACAGGCAATGCCCTTGACAACCCTTTCAGGGATCCAGCGTACGCGATAATGGCCTTGTTGATCGTGGTAACTTTCAGTACGACCTCCAAGCTTAACTTCGTGGCAGATTTCTGGATGCGGAAATTCCCAGGGATTTCCAAGTCTAAGCCATTTGTCAGTCTGTTCAACTTGCCAACCGTCGCGAATGGACTGGTCAAAAATTCCGAATTCATAGCGAATGCCGTAGCCGATGGTAGGGATCTGAAGCGTAGCTAGTGATTCCATATAACACGCGGCAAGTCTTCCTAGGCCGCCATTACCCAGCCCAGGCTCTTCCTCCATGTCGTAGACCTGGTGGCAGTTCAGCCCAAGACTTTGAAGCGCCTTACAGAAAGCATCATGTAGGTCCAAATTCATTACCATCAGTGGTAAATGGGGCCCCGGCAGATACTCGGCTGAAAGAAAGCACACGGTTCGACTTTTGAGTTGTCGATAGGAATCTGAAGTAGCCAAGAAACGTCGGACTACTCGATCGCGAATGGCCTGGGCTGCAGCCAAGTACCAATCGTTGCTGGTGGCTACAGCCGGAAATCGTGCTAAAGCAAAATTCAGGTGACTCAAGATGTCCTGTTCAATCGCCTGTGGGGAATGACTCTCAAACTCTACGCCCGCAAATGTGTTTGGACTCGGGGGATTTGGCTGTGTCATGGCTGCCTCGCGAGAGAAGTCAGAATAGTAGATGGATCATCGTAACCAAGTTACAGGATAGTCTACAAACAATCGCTCAGCACGATTCCCTGGTCTAGTTACGAAGAAACAGCGTGCGGCTTATTGAAGCGTTTTTTAGAAAACTGCGGTAAAAATTGTAACCGTTCACGCCCCGTGGTGGGCCGGCGTAGGGCGACGGTTCCGTTACGGAAATGCGTTTGTTGAAAAACGACAAACTGCGAAGTTGAAGCCCCATTTTCATCGACCCCGCGTGTCCCACCCTACAAAACCTGAGTGAACGAATACTGATGGTTGTTAATAGCTAGTGCTACAGTAGAGGGCGAATCAGCGGTGCAACAATTTGAGCTGCTCGCGTGGTCACTCGCCGAAGAGGTGTGCCTGAATTCAGAGGCGCGGCGATGAAAGTTGCGGTGACCGGCTGCGTAGAAGCTCCTCGCTTGGCGATTGACTGTAAAAGAGCTGCGGCTGCTCCCGGGTCTTCAGTGACAATGCAAAATTCCAAGTCGCTGATCTCCGAACGTTGGTTGAAGTTATAGCTGCCCAGCATGGCAATTCTTTGATCAATCACCAAATTTTTGGCATGTAGATGCTGAGTTCCGATGAATTCGTAGATTTTCACGCCACTGTTCAGTAGAGCGTTTTTCTGATTTTGATAGGCGGCATAGACCACCAGGTGATTGGTACTGGCAAGCGAGTTGGTGACCAAATGGACGGCAACTCCTCTGGCTGCAGCGCGTTGCAAGGCAGCGCTGAAGGCATCCGAAAATGCCGGATAAGGGCTTTCAATGACCACAGACTGCGTAGCACTATCAATCAATTGGATCAGTCGCTGCGCCATAGCGGTGGATGTTTTGACCGGTGGTTGGTCATACAGTAAAGTGATTTGATTGGATGCAGCCACGTGCCAGGTTACATTCAAAGGGGTTAGTCTCTGTTGCCACTCCAATTCATCTGACAGCCCTATCGCAGTTTGAAAACTGACTGTGCGATAAGCCGGTTGTTCGATGATGGGAGCGTTGGGATGTACTGAAGTCGAATCAGTTTCAGTTGTACCCGTCAGCCACTTGACCGCCTCGACTGGAGTGCTAAGCAAAGCCATAGTCCAACGACTGTAAGAATTGGGGCCATTCATGACGATAGGGTGGCATTGATCCAACGCCACCACGTCTGAGCTGATCCAAAGCCTTTCGATATATTCAGCAGCCTGATCGCAGATGGGGCCTAACACTAAGGCATCGCAGTCGACAAAAGACGGGTCCGTTTGACGAAGGTAGTCGTCGCCCAAATTGCGGCTACCAATTACCATTGCTTTGCGGTCAACCACCATCAGCTTGGAGTGTAGACGACAATTGAGCCACTCAGGTCGTCCCGATAGCAGTGGATGGTAAATTCGAACTTGCACTCCGGCTGCTGCCATTTGAGCGGCCATGTCTTCGGCCAGTCGTGTGCCAAATCCATCGGCTAGAATTCGAACCGTCACGCCGCTGCGAGCCCGTTGGCAAAGCTGGCTGATGATCTGCCTAGGGGCTTCGCTGGAGTCGATACCCCAGTAGGCCAATAGAATCTCGCTCTGGGCAGCATCGATCAAGGACAGTCGAGCTTGCAGGCTTGATGGGCCATCATCCAGCAATGCCATCATTTCGGCTCGGGATGATCGACTGTGCAACAGAATAATGACAGCAATCCCAAGGTAGCAAAAGAGTTTCCTATACGTGAACAACGCCAGTTCCTGTCTGCGAACAACTACGAACCCTTGATTGCAGATCGACCGCTGCGACTGAGTCGGCCTAGAAAGAAAGTTAGAACCTATATGATCGCTAAGGTTGTTAGCGTTTGTGATCTAATGCTAGTGCTTGATAAGTCTTGTTGTGATGTTTCGCTGTGATTGCCAGGAACTGAGCTTATTACGGAGCAGGGCTACTGAGATATTGAAACAGCATCTGTATTTGCTGATCATTCAAATCAGAGAGTGTTCCCTGAGGCATCAACGAGACCTGCATCGCTTGTAATTCCAGGATGTTCTCCTTGGCGACTGTGATCAATTGCTGATCAGCCGTCTGCACGGTTGTTGAATTTAGATCCTGTGCGGCGATCATGCCCGTTAAAACGCGTCCATCGTCAGTCACCAAAGAATAGGCCTGAAATCCTTCGCGAATTTCTGCGTTGGGGGCAACAATGGCGGTCAGCCAGAATTTAAGATTCTGTCGGTCATAGTTATCTAGTGGTGGTCCAATTTGCTCACCCGTTCCGAATAGTTGATGGCATTTGCCACATCGCTGCATGTACAGTAGCTGGCCTTCGGTGTTCAAGGTTGAATTCCCTTCGCTGCCAGATGATTGGAGCCGGATTTTGTTGGCATCATTGGACTCTCCTGGGGAGGATGATAAATCCGCAGGTGTGGAGGGTTGTCGAGCCGAAGGCAGCAGCGGCTGTAGTAGTTCCGTCAGCCGCTCCATCTCGACCAACTGTTCAGGTTCACTGATCGCAGAAGATGGTCCGAAGATCTGATCGACAAGCATTGCGACTTGAGGGTCGGAGTGCATTCGTAATTGGCTGATGACATCTGTGGGAATATCTTGCTTGCGAATTCGCCATTGATCGATCTCTTGCAGCAGCGATAGTGCCCATGGCTTTCGTGCCGATAAAGTGCGGCAGGCCGTGTCACGCAGATTGTGCTCGGCGGAAATGGTCGAGTCAAAGTAGCGCACAATCACCGCCCCGATATGCTGCCCATCAAAATGAATCAGCGATTGCAGGGCGGATCGTTGAAGCGCTGGTTCTTGAGTATTCTGTCCTGTTGCCAACCGAAGAAGGGTATCGACCGCATCCGAGTAACCGCGTTGGCCAAGTATTTCCACACACTCCAAGCGAACGCTCATGTCCTGAGAATCATCTTGCAACCACTGGTACACCTGCATTAGCGCCTGTGCGTCGCCCTGTCGAGCGGCTAGAAGGCTGCCCGATTGACCTAATGACTGTCGATACTGGTCGATGGCCCTTCTGACATTTTCAGGCAGTCGCACGGGCAGCGTTCTTCCTTGAAAAGCTTTGTTGATGCCCAAGACCAGCTTGCTGCGCTGTGACGGCTGCAAGGGTAAGTCGAGTAGACGGCTGCAACGTTCAAGCCCCTGTGACGAGCCTTGGCTGGCATAACGCTGAGTGAGTCGTTCGGCCAGGAAGTCGATCATGATCGCAGATTGCCATAAATGTGCCTGCGACAACAATTGCAGCACGGATTCAAATTCCTCCGCATGAGCCTCCAGTGCCCACCAGACCATCAGCGGGATATGCGGATCGGTTGCATCCTCCGGATGAAGCAATAGCTTGCCAATCAGTGGCAAGGCGGTGGAAGCATCGATACGTTTTGCGGTGGCCGCAAGTTGACTGCGCACCTGGGCATCTGGCTCGTGTTCTGACATGTCAATGAGTGAAGTCAGAGTCTCTCGGCGATCGCCTAGCAAGCGAACTACCCAGCGGCGAATGTCAGGCGATGGATGACTACACCACTTGGTTGCACGTTGGCTGGTCAACTGTCCCAAGCCATTGAGCGCCCAAAGCGCTTCCAGGCTACTTTGCTGTTCAATCATGCGAATCAATTGGGGAGCTAAAGTCAGCCGATTCCGCCAGCCGATTTCCATAGCAGCTCGCTGACGAGTCCATTTGTTGGGATGCGACAAGCAATCCAATAGCTGTGAATCGTCCATCGAAAGTAGATTTTGAACAGGTAGTAGCGATAATCGGCCTGCGGAATGATTTGTTTCGGACGGGGAATTGGTAGAATTGTTGTTGGCAGGCACGACGCGGTAAATGCGACCACTTGTTTTATGCCAGTCATCCACCGGACTAACGTGGCTCAGGCGAGTATCATACCAGTCGGCCAAATAAACCGCTCCATCAGGCACCACGCCTGCATAGCCAGGGCGGAACCATCGCTCAGAACTCTCAAGCAAGTTCGGCTGATCTGTAGTTTGAAAAGTCGAACCGTCAGGTTCTCGCTGACTGAGCCAAACCAAATTGTGCATCGAATTGGGCGCGATCACACAGCCTTCATATCGCTTGCCTAGTAGCCCGCCTTCATAGATCAAAAAGGCTTGAGGAAATCGACGCTGATCGCCTGCCAGCTTCATCGGATCAAAGAATCCAAAGGCATAGGGATTGGTAAGCGGGCCATGTTTGCCCCAATTCTTTTGCGAATAGCTGCCCTGAGGATAATACCATCCTCGCGTTCCACCGCCATTGGTCCCAGAGAAAACTCTACCGCCAGCGTCAATATCCAGACTGAACGTATTGCCTCCTCCCTCAGCATAAATTTCGAAGTGACGAGTCGCTGGGTTATAGCGCCAAATGCATTGGCCTTCAAATTCAACAGCCTTAGTTGCTGCCGAAGCCACGCGGCCAGAAGTTGTACTGCCATTGGCTCCATACAACCAACCGTCCGGTCCCCACAGGAGACTATTGGCTACAGAATGTGTATCTTGAATCCCAAAGCCCGACAGATGCACCTCCGGGTCGGCGTCGGGCAACGTATCTTGGTCTGCGTCTGGGTAGAACAGTAGGTAAGGGGGATTCAGAACCCAGATGCCTCCTCGGCCAACGGCAACTGAAGTGGCAATGTTCAGACCTTCAATGACATTGCGGTGTCGATCGTAGCGACCGTCGCCGTCGGTGTCTTCCAGTACGGTGATGATATCCGCTCCTGGCACATGATCGGGCGGCGGTGAGGGTTGCCGATCGTAGACCGCTCGCAGGAGTTGGGCTCGCCGGACGACCTTCCGGCCTGCAGGGTACGGGTGCGGACGATACTGCACCACCCACATTCTGCCGGCCGAATCCCAACTGAGAAATAGAGGTTGAGAGATTTCCGGTTCGCTGGCTACCAGTTCGATGCTCAAATCTTCAGAAAGTCGAAAGGTAGTCAGCGCATCGTGGGGTGCTGTAGGACTCGATTCGTCGGCCATAACACCTCGCCCTGGTCGATTTCTGAGTATTTCAGCCACTTGAGCATTGCCAGCCAGTTCTGAAATACTCTGCTCGTCAAAACC
>DAIRSD010000244.1:0-7025 GCA_036804625.1 Aureliella sp.
GGCACAATAGCTATCCAATCCGCTATTGACATTTTACAGTCAAGGCGGGCATCTGGAAAAACTGAGAATATGGGAAGTAGTCTTTATAATCTTTTCCAAGATGGAAAAATCCGACTTTAGTAGAGTCTCTTTGGGCGCACCAGCCAATCACTCCCCGACCAATCACTGCCCGTTCCCAAAAAGACAATGGCCAATCAGCATTTGGCACATGGATTAATCTACGTCGGTACAGGATCGATGAGCGAACTGCTGAAAAAATCTAATGGCCTGGCTGTCGACGGAATTTTTGTTTTTGACGTGAAAGCGACACGAAACGCGAGATCCGGATTGGTGACCAACGACACTAGAATGCGTTTCTTGCTACCCAGTGGAAAAGTGATCGCCACATCATCTAAGACTCTAAAAAATACAGATATCGAGCGAGCTGCAGCGCAGGGCAAGAATTCCGATGATGTCAAAACACAGGTTGAACAGGTCTTTGCTCGCCTGGACCAAATATTGCTTTTGGACGAGGTGCCCAAGATGAGCGACAAATCCGCGTTAAAGCATCTGCATACGCTGGTTCACTCCGAAGCGCCTGCGTTGCAAACGATGGCCGAAGCCAGGCTGTTTCATTCCAAAGGAATCATCAGCCAACAGCAACTGGAGACCGTCTACCAGATCGTGATGGAGGGCAATGAAGGCGTCACGCTGGCCTCAGGCAGTCCCGAAGATCGCAAGTTGGTCTTGGGACTGTATCTGGAGAAATTGTAGCCGATGAGGTCAATTAGACTGAGTACCTGCTGGGCCGCCTTCGAAATTCGGATTGTCTGCCGAAACAGCCATTATCCGCTGGCCGGTGAAGACGATTCCAAACAAAGCTGTGCAGGCTAGCACGATCGCTCCACCGCTCGAGACGGACCAGTAGTAGGAAGCGTACAACCCGATCAAACTGCTCAGACAGGCAATACATACGGCCCAAGCAAACATCCAAGGCAGGCGGCGTGTCACCATGGACGCGGTCGCGGCAGGTGTAATCATCAGGGCGGTTGTCAAAACCACTCCTACCGCCTGGATGCCGGTAACTACAGCCAAGGCAAGAAGCACAAGCAACACGTATCGCATTTTCTCTGCGGACAGTCCGATGGTTTGGGCGTGTAACGGGTCCACCGTTGTCAGCATCAATTCTTTGCTTAACATCCACAAGCTAAGGCAAACGCCGGCACAAACGATTGCGATGCCAATCAAATCAGCCTGGGTAACACCCAGCACATCACCAAAAAGCATGTGCGAAAAATCACGGAAGCTCTTGGTCCGATTGATCAAGACAATGCCCAGTGCAAACAAGCCGGATAAGACCACTCCGATTGCGGTGTCGTCCTTTAGCCGGGTGCCTCGACTCAGCCAGCCGATACCCAAAGCCGCCAGAACTGCGGCCACAATCGCCCCGACCAAAAGATTCCAACGATTCAGGTAGGCGATCACAATGCCGGGAAGTGTCGTGTGCGCTATGGCCTCACCTAAAAAAGCCATGCGTCTCAAAACAACATATACACCAAGTAGGGAACAAGTGATGCCAACCAGCAAACTGGCCAGCAGCGCTTGGCGCATGAATGCAAATTCAAGCGGTTCCAATAACCAGCTCATCATGGACTGGCGTACTCCATAGGGAGAGCCACCATGCTCTGGCGAGCGTAGCTAGGTTGCGATAAACAGCTAATCATGGACCGGCAATCTCCTGGGTTGCCGCGTCGCGCTGATCTTCACAGATGTTTTGGGTAAAGCGACCGCCAGGCAGCGTCTGCACACTGGCCACTCGACCGCCCGAAAGATAAATTGCTACATCAAAGGACTCGGACAGTCGCCCTAGATCATGTGTGGCCACCAGCACACTTCCACCACGGCTGGCGTGTTCGGAAAGTACCTGATCCACAATATCTCGCGTTGCTTCGTCAATTCCGTTAAGCGGTTCATCCAAAAGGAACAGGCTGGCTTCTTGGACCAGCGCGCGAGCGATCAGGACTCGTTGCTGCTGACCACCCGACAATCGCGAGATCTGCCGTCCATTCAAATTAGCGATTCCCAGACGGTCCATGGCTTGGCAGGCCAGGTGGCGATCCTGTCGGCTTGGCCTACGCATCCAGCCAAGATGCACATACCGCCCGGTCATCACCAGGTCAGCAACGGTAACCGGAAAATGCCAGTCGATATCGCTGCGCTGAGGCAAATAGGCGGTGCGATGATGGCATGCACCCACCGCATTTCCATAGACTCGCAAGGTACCCGATCGGACCTGGACCAGCCCTGCAGCAGCCTTCAGTAACGTGCTTTTGCCTGCTCCATTGTGGCCGACTAGGGCAACACGTTGTCCACTGGCAACATTCATAGAGACACCGGCAACGGCGGGCGCTTGTTGCAAATCATAACCGATCACTAGATCCTGAACTTGCAGCGCCCAGCTTCCTGCAACCGGGTCACTGTGTCCCCTTCCTGCATAAGGCCATTTGGGCTCAGCGTGCTGGCAGCCGTGATGCGCAGTGCCTGTGCAGCATGACAGTTCGTGCTGATTGGTGCCGCAAGCGTCGTTCAACGTAATGACTCCGCGATGGTTTTTGCATTAAATCGCATCATGCTTAGATAATCAGATGCGGGTGAATTCGCCTCGCCTAACGCATCCGTGTACAAAGGTGCGACAACCCCGACTCCGGCTTCACGTGCCACTTGATAGGAAAGCTTGGGATTGACTGTTGACTCAGCAAATATGGCTGGCAATGCCTGCTCCTTGACTTTGCGAATAATGGCGGCCAAACGCATGGCCGACGGATCGCTGGCTTCGCTGGTAAATGAGTCTAACAGACTTAACACTTCAAACCCATAGTCGTCGGCAAAATAACCGAAAGAATTATGAGTCATCACCAACTTGCGACGCTGCTGGGGAATCGACTGTACCTGCTGACGAATTTCTGAATCCAGCGAGCGCAACTGTTCGACATACTGCGCAGCCCGCTGCCGATAATCGGTTGCAAAGGTCGGGTCCAGTTGGGAAAGCTCGTCGGCTATTACCTCCACCATTGTAACCGCATGACGTAGCGACTGCCAAACATGCGGATCATTTTCGCTGCCGTGGCATGCACACTTTTCTTCGCGAGGTTTAATGTCCCGGGCCACAGCTACTCGGCCTGCTTGGGAGCCGCTGCATTGGTACAAATTATCAAACAAGCCTGCAAACTCAAGGAAGATATAAAAGACCAGAGCAGCTTTTAGCAGTGAAGCACTATCCTGAGGAGTCGGCTCGTATGTGTGCGGATCTCCGCCAACGCCAACCAGCGTAGTCACCTGGACTCTATCCCCGCCGACACGTTGCACCCAATCGCCTAGAATGCTGTAGGTTGCAACTACAGAGATCGGTTGATCCGGACGAACGCTGACTGTCGTTCTGTCGGCGGTTTCGCAGCCCAATAACATTCCCACACCCAGTGCAACAATCCATACTCGCTTGATATTCTTCATTTTTCAATCCATCAGGATGTGAGCGACTTCTGAATTTACCCTCAACCGGAGTGCGTTAGCACCCGGTTTACCGCGCGGAGTGATTTAGCACCCGCTTCTTGCAGCCACCGGACGCAAATACGATCCCGGCCGATTAACCAACTTATTTGGCAGCAATCACATAGGCACTTGAACAACGCTGGCAAGTTTTGATGCCAGAGCCACCCTAGAACAAACATTTCCCGGCTGGCTTATTGCATCTCAATTGCATATGCACTATTGTTTCGTTGATTTAATATTAACTGCTGAATCAACAGTTGGGAAGCGGCAATTGGGTCTTTAAAAATGCCAGATAAGGTTTCGCAGTTTCCGCATTAAGTCTAAATTATTCCGCTGGTACAGTTTCACCGGTGGTCCGTCTAGCAGAAATAGGAAGCAAAAGCATGGAAATACGCTTTTACAATTCGTTGACCAGGTCGATCGACCTATTCGAACCCTACCAGGGCAACGTTGTAAAGATGTATAGTTGTGGCCCCACCGTTTACGACTTTGCGCATATCGGTAATTTTCGATCCTTTCTGGCGGCAGACCTTGTGCGACGACTTCTAGAAGCCGTGGGCTATGAAGTCTGGCACGTCATGAATATCACCGATGTTGGCCACATGACCGAGGACGCGTCGGCCGATGGAACGGGCGAGGACAAGATGCAGGTCGCCGCGCGTCGATTGAAGGAGGACAAAAAGAGCGGACGAGCCCCTGAGGGATGCGTGGCCAATCCGGACGATCCTTATCAGGTGGCCGCTTACTACCGCGACGCCTTTTTGGAAGATGGCAAGAAGTTAGGACTGAAGGTTGCGTCCGAGTACCCTCAACGCGTTCCCTGCGCCACCCAGTACATTCCGCAGATGATTCGTTTGATCGAACGACTGATCCAGCGCGGACATGCCTATGTGGGTGGCGATGGAGTGGTCTACTTTGACGTTCAGTCGTTTCCCGATTACGGAAAACTTAGCGGTAACACGCTGGCGAAACTGGACAACCTTCAGGAGGGTGCCAGTGGTCGATTGGACGTGCGAGATCAGGCAAACAAGCGTCATCCGGCTGACTTCATGCTATGGAAACCTGATCCGCGTCACGTCATGCGATGGGATTCTCCATGGGGTGCTGGCTATCCCGGCTGGCACATTGAGTGCTCGCCGATGGCCATGGAACTATTGCAAAGTGATGTTATCGATATTCACACTGGCGGTGAGGATCTGATTTTCCCTCACCACGAATGTGAGATCGCTCAATCTTGCTGTGCGACCTGTCACTCGTTCCTTGCAAGGGTCTTGCTGCAGACTCGGTTCCTAATGGTGGAAGGCCGCAAGATGTCGAAGCGCGAGGGAAATTTCTTTACCGTCCGCGACGTGCTGTCGGGCAAGGCTACCGGCACGGAAGTACATCCAGCAGCCCTGCGATATGAATTGATCCGCACCCAGTTTGCCGCTCAGTGCAATTTCACGAAGAAGGGTCTAGTCGATTCTGCCAATGCGGTGCGGAAGATCGTTGAATTTTCTGATCGCATCGACAGTCAACGTGGTGGAGCCAACTCAACCGTGGATACAAGTCATCCAGTTGTCAACGAATTCTTGTCGGCGCTGGCAGATAACTTGAACATCAGCGCGGCCCTAGCCGTAGTGCACGGATGGATCGGAAGTCGCATTGAAGATGCGGCGGAAGCGGCTGGCGTTATGCAGGTTATCGATAGCGTACTGGGCGTGGTTCAATTGACCAAATCAGGGTCGGTGGCCGCTCAAGCTGACGGAGAAGATCAAGAGATCTCACTCTTGTGCCGCTTGATCGATGAAGCCCGCAGCCGCAAGGACTTTTCAGCCGCCGATCTGCATCGCAAGGAACTGACTCAGCGAGGATACGAAGTGCGATCCACTGCCGAAGGAACTGTTGCCAAGAGAAAGATGGCATAGCCCGAAATGATACGCGTCGAGCACCTAACAAAATCATATCAGCATGACGTTTTGGCGCTCGACGATCTATCCTTCAGCGTTGCACCTGGAGTCACCTTTGGCCTGCTGGGGCCAAACGGAGCAGGTAAGACGACCACGCTTCGAATCATCATGGGTTTGTTGGAACCGACTTCGGGTGAGGCCACGATTGGGGGCTGCCGAGTCTCTGAGGAGCCGCAACGGATCAAGCGGTTGATCGGTCTGGTTTCAGCAAGCGCCGGCTTGTACCAGTGGCTAACACCGCGCGAAGTGCTACATTTTTTCGCGGCCGGCTTTGGTTTGGATGCTGGTCAAACATCGCAACGTGTTGCCCAGTTGTCACAGGTCATGGAACTGGAACGATTTATGGATCGACGCTGTGCGACGCTCAGTACCGGTCAGGCTCAGCGCGTCAATTTGGCTCGAGCCCTGATACATGACCCGCCAGTGGTGTTGCTGGACGAACCCACTCGCGGTTTAGATGTCGTTGGGGCAAAGATCGTTTTTGACTACGTGCGATACTTGCGCGAATTGCACAAGGCGATCATTGTTTGTACGCACCAATTGGATGAAGCGGAGCGACTGTGTGACTGTTACGGACTACTGCACCGTGGGAAGCTGATGTTTCAGGGCTCCCTTCCTGAACTCCAGCAGCAGACCGGTCAAGCTTCTTTGGTGGACATGTTTCTGAAGCTTTTGCGAGAGGACTTGCCTGCAACAGCTTCCACGGTAGGGGAATTCTCATGAGCGGATACCCCAGGGGTTTGGACCAGAGTAAGCGACGAGACGAGCGTGCTGGTGGTCGGTACCAGAAAATTGACTCTCCCAGCGATTCGCAGGTAAAAGCAGCCAATTATTCTTGGTGGCAGCAGCGAGTGCTTGTCGTGAAGGAGTTGCGAGAAACGCTGCGCGATCGAAGAACAGTTGTGACTCTTTTGGCCATGCCACTGCTGCTGTATCCGCTTTTGGGCCTTGGCTTTCGATTTCTAGCCCTGCAACAGCTTTCCGAAGGTCAGCCCGTTTTGTTGGTAGCCTGCAACACGCCTGAAGAAGGTAACTGGCTACTTGAGCAGCTTGAATATGGCAAGTCGGTTCTTGAGCAGACCGATGGACAGAGTCGATCTGGGCTAAGCGATGGGGCTGACCTGCTCTCACGACCGCAGGACAATGCGTTGGCGCGTGAATCTGCAGGCAAGCAACCCGAGCTGCAAGTCAACATTCCTCAGGATGGCAGCCCATTTGATTTGAAACAGATGGTGACCGATGGCATGGTCGATGTTGGCGTTTCGGTGCAGCAGTTGCGTGGCAGCAACGACCCTGAACTGATGACCGCTCAGGTGCAAATATTTGAGAATCGTGAACTATCTGGCAGTCGCCGCGCGGCAGATTTGCTCGCCCAGCGATTGGCTGCCAGCAACTTAGCACAGATCCAGCGCTGGGCGGCGGCCAGGCAACCTGGTTTCAAGCAACCCATTGGACAGCGTCGTTTTAGTTTGGTCGCGTCCAAGTCGCAGTCCGCAGTCCTGGGCTTGCTGCCACTGATCCTGTTACTGAAGACGGTGACTGGCGGAG
>DAIRSD010000245.1:0-7019 GCA_036804625.1 Aureliella sp.
ATAAAACTCGTTGTAGCAGGCCGATCTTGAGTTGACTGCGTCCAATCTAAAAACATTTCCATGTCGATCCAGCCGCCCGACCGACGATCGCAGTTTCCCGTTCGGCCAGAAAGTAAAGCCAGAGCATCAATTTTGCGAGATCCCGTAGAGCAACCGATATCGCTCAGGATCTTGTCTGGATTGAGTTGTCGATCTGCGACTAGCAGCAAGTTTCCTGGTCCGGACTGCAGCGAATCGGATAACTGCTGGATCGTCCAAGTAGTTACGGGGTCTATCCAGTCTGGTGCGACCTGAGCGGCAGGCTGCAAAATGAATCGCCGCATGCACATTCTCGGATGGGGAACCTTCAACTGTGGCGTCCAAATCCTCTGCTGGTCATACAGCAGAATGTCCATATCGATGCGACGTGCTTCCCAGCGTTCAATGCGCTGACGTCCCAATGCATGTTCGATGGATTTAATGATCTCCCATACTTGCCAAACCGAAAGCTGGGTTTGTATAGCTGCAACCGCATTGACAAAAGTCGCCTGACCACTGGGCCCACCCACGGGAGGCGTTTCATAAAGATTGCTAAGCGATACAGTGTCCCCAGACTCCAGAGCTTGCTGCAACCGATCAACAGCCGCCAACACGCTGGATTGAGGATCGCCCAGATTCGCCCCAAGGCTGATTAAACATCTTGCCATCGTGAACAATTCAATATCAGACGCCGTCCGCCTTACTGGTCACTTCAATTCTGAGACTATTGGCAGGGCCAAGTCAACCCACACCATACGATGATCCGTGGCCGCCATCAGTTTCTTGAGAACTGCCGCATCTTTTGAAGTCAAGCCTGTTTGACTTGGCCAAACCACTTCGCAGTTCAGAACCCTCATATTGCTGCTGGGCAAAACATAGTCGACGCGCAAGTTTCCTACTCGATCAGGCCCAAACGCTCCGGTGTCGTGCGCAGGTTCCCCCCGATGCGAGAGATTTTGACCAGCCTCTGCTCGCGAAGCCTCTGCACCTCCAGCACTTTGCGGCACGGGGTTGGATTGCACACGCGGGTGGCGCAGCAGCTTGTTAATGGCTTGATGACGACTGCTGCCGTCGACCGGATCGCAATTTAAATCACCAGCCACGACAAAATACGCGCCTTGCGGCAAAGCTCCCTCCCGACCTTGATCGTCGAGCCAGAAAGGTCGGTTACCGGAAGCCGATACAATAGGCTGAGCGTCGATGTAACTGGGCAGCAGTGCGATCTCGTCGTGATTTCTGCAGCCGTTACGATCTTCGGGGCCGGCAAAGGCTGGAGGAGTTGGGTGGCTAGCCAACAGATGCAAGGTTCGACCGGGCAATTCAATTTGAACGTCCCATAAACTCTTGCTAGGAAGCTTCAGCTTGGACCAAGTGTCTGTCGAGTAATACAGCTCGCCGGATTCCGGGAACTTGGGCTGCAACGCTCCAGGCAACTCGGACCACAGCAAATTTTGAAAGGTTCTTGTCCCGCTAGCGTCGATTGGATACTTGCTAAGGACGGCCATCCCATATTGGCCAGGAAACCTTCCAAATCCGTAGGCATCCTCCGGATCGCTGGTCACACCATTGCGATTCAAATCCAGGCCACTAGGCTGACCGGTGTTGACAGGTGCCCAGAAGTGGTAAGGCAAGCTAATGGGACCATTGCCCAGTTGATCCTGCTGAGCGGCGGTCAAGTAGAGTTCGTGCAGCAAGGCAGGATGGTCTACTTCGGGTAGATAATCGATCTCGGTGAGCAGTAGAATGTCGGGGCGTACCGCGCGTATGATTGCTGCGATGGCTTTGATTTGCGAGTCGTCTTGGCGAAGGTTACTAGTCAACTGCCCAGACTTTGAGCGATTCAATGACACGTTGAATGTCGCGATCCGAATAGCAGATTCTGACTTGGGCGGAGCTAACTCGATAGCTTTGACCGCTCCGGTCAATACACATGGCAGAAAAACACCAAGGATAAGACGCAAAACGTGAATCAATAAATCTCGCATGATAATCCAGTAAAGGTTCTTTGGTTCCCAGCAGCGGGAAGATTCGCTCAGACCCAAAGGCCAATTGTAGCGATTATCACGGCGTTGAGCATCCCGCTCCGGCTTACTATTCACCCAGAGCGAGACGTGAATTTGCTAAGAATTTGTTCTTGGACAGTTACCTTGCAGATTCAAGCCCTATAGAATGAACCAACTAGGCACAACTTACCGGAAAAATAGGTACTAAAAGCTTTCGGCTCGAAGCAATTCAAGCTAGTCTGCAAATAGAGCGTGATGACCGCGCTGAGTGGTGCCGCTGTTTGGATGAAGTAACGATTCTGACGAATATAACGACCTGTTACAGACTAATGTTTGCAGCAGCATATCTGTATTTGTCTCCGATTAAAAATGTTTCAGTAGAGGTGTCCCGATGTGTGGCATTGTTGGCTATGTGGGCTCGAAAGAGGCCAGTCCGTTCCTGATACGCGGGCTGCAACAACTGGAATATCGAGGTTACGACAGCGCTGGTATTGCCACGCTACGAGCCAGTGAGCCGATTCGTGTAGCCAAAGTGGTTGGCCGAGTCAAACAGCTTGGGCAATTGGTGGAACAACAGTCGGTCCAAGGAGCGATTGGCATCGGTCATACTCGCTGGGCGACACACGGTCCCGCCACACATGACAACGCTCACCCGCATCTTGGCGGCTCGGGACAAGTCACACTGGTCCATAACGGCGTGATCGAAAACTATGAATCGCTCAAGTCGGCGCTGATCGCCAAGGGTTACAAGTTTCGGTCTCAGACCGATTCGGAAGTGGTCGCACACCTAATCGCCGATCATCTAAAGAATGCGGTTGGACCTGGACAATCGATAACGGTCCAAAACTGTATCGACGCCGTTCAAGAGTCGGTCGTTCAGTTGCGCGGAACCTATGGGCTGTTGGTCATATTTCGTGATTTTACGGACCTGTTGATCGCTGTTCGCTGCGGCAGTCCCCTTGTGATAGGTGTTGGCAAGAACGAGCAATTTGTAGCCAGCGACACGTCTCCACTAGCTGGCTACACCGATCGTATCATCTATTTGGCCGATCATCAAATGGCAGTGATTCGACCCGACAACATCCAAGTGGTACATCGTGATCACGGTCGCGTGAGACCTCAGGTTCAAGTCCTGGGGGAACAAGAGCAGGAAGCTGGTTTGGATGGCTATGCACACTACATGCTGAAAGAGATTTACGAGCAGCCGCAATCGATCCGAAATGCACTGCGAGGTCGGCTGGACAAGGACAATGCAACAGCCGTCTTTGGTGGACTGAATCTGACAACACAGCAACTTCGCAGCGTCCAGCGCATCGTGTTGACCGCTTGCGGTACCAGTTGGCACTCAGCTCTCGTGGGCGAGTACCTGCTGGAAGAACTGGCAAGAATTCCGGTAGAAGTTGAGTACGCCAGCGAACTGCGTTACCGAAACCCTCCGATGGATCATAACACCATCGTCTTCGGTATCACCCAAAGCGGCGAGACGGCTGATACATTGGCGGCGGTTCGCGAAATGAAGCGTAAAGGACACCACACTCTGGCGATTTGCAACGTGATCGGCAGCAGCATCGCTCAAGAGGCAGACGGAGGCATCTATCTGCACGCTGGGCCTGAGATCGGTGTGGCGTCAACCAAGGCTTTTACGTCGCAGCTTACGGTGCTGACCATGTTGGCCCTGTACTTTGGCCGCCTGCGACACCTGAGCTTTGAGTCAGGCCAACGCATCATCGCTCGCTTGCAAGAACAGCCCGATTTGGTCGATCAGGCGCTCGAATGCCACCAACAGGTCAAATTGATCGCTCAGCATTATGCTTCGGCCAGCAATATCCTTAACTTGGGTCGTCAAAACAACTTTCCAACCGCATTGGAAGGGGCGCTGAAGCTGAAAGAGATCAGCTACATTCATGCAGAAGGATATCCAGCCGCAGAGATGAAACATGGTCCAATCGCGCTCGTGGATGAGAATACGCCCAGCGTGGTGCTAGTTCCCCAGGGGCCTGTGTATGAAAAGGTGCTCAGTAACTTGCAAGAGGTTAAGGCTCGTGGTGGACCAGTGATCGCCATTGTCGACCACCAGGACCCGCAAGTGGACAAATTGGCTGATTCGGTGATTACTATCCCCGCTTGTGAAGATTTTCTACAACCCGTGGTGGCATCGATCCCCCTACAGTTACTGGCTTACGAAATCGCTTTGTTGCGAGGTTGTGACGTAGATAAGCCCCGAAACCTTGCAAAAAGCGTGACAGTTGAGTAGATTGAATCACTCGTGCTTTTCAGATATCTTTTCTTAACGCCAAAAATTCTTTGGAGCAGACAACTCAGATGAGCAATAACCTTGGACTCAGTTATACCGCCCGTAAAGCTCTTTGTGTTCAGCTCGGCGATTCAGCCGGTACCGAAGTAGCCAATTTAGTACAGCGCATGGCAGCTCAAATTGAAGAACTCAAACGAAGCAAAGTCAATGTAACGCAAGTCGTTCCAGGCGTTAGCAATCATCAAGACCGCCACTTGGAGGCAGTCTGCGACTCAGAAACGTTTTAGCACCACGTAGGGTGATCCCTTCCTACGGTGACTTATCGCGCAGCGACCACGGTTAGCTCTCGCCGGTTGTGTGCTAGCTGCCTAGCTTGGACTCGCTTGAAGTTCCAACTGGCTATTCTAGCTAGGTAGTTTTCTAATTGATCAAGCAATTCGTAGTCGGACATCTTAAGAGTCATCAACAAGCCTTGAAAACGGCTGGTGGGATAATTCACGATGTCTTCAACAACATCCAGCGTATAGTTGGGTGCAACGTTGGCATCGGCCGTCAGCCAGCGGAAGTCGCTGTAGTTCTTGCGGCGAATTCCGGCTGCTTTGGATCGCCAGTGACGAAAGCGAGCATGTGCAAGGATATCAGGGTCCATTTCCGCAGGGTCAACACCGGTAACATGCAGTCCCATATCTAGAAGTCGCTGAGCGGCTCCGCCCGGTGCACTACCGATTTCACCAATCCTGTCGCCTGCACAGATGGGTAGCTGGCTCCAAGCCAATGCTTCGGCCATTTTCAGGTAGGCGCGGCTTATCATTTCATCGGGTGCTTTCACGTCGAAAGCACCTCCAGGCCAGCAACTGGGCAAATCACTTGCCACGTGCCAGCCGATAATCCATTGATCTGGTTCGACCACTATGACATCCAGAACCTTTTGACCTGGTAGCGCAGTAGCATTAACCTGCAAGCAGGGCTTTGGCATCTGAATCGATCCGACCGCACAGCCGCCCTCGACCCTTTCAACGACAGGCTCTGGTGAAGCAGTCGTAGGGTTTGGGAGCGGGCACTTGGTCTGACGCTCCTTTTGCAAACAATCGGCAATTGCATCAACCAGCGGTGACCTGCCGGGCTCGAATCCGTATTGGCCGGGCAACGACGGATCGCGCTGGAATAGATGAATACAGTCCCATTGACTGCCCGCCAGTTTCCAAATTTGATCGGCCATCTGGCCAACGTTCTGGCCAGAAACACGTCCTAAACACCAGCCCGACTGGCGAATTAGGGGATGAGTGGGTGGTTGGACACTGCTGGCCTGAGCGTTTGGGCTGATCTTGAAGGTCAATAGCCCAGGGCGCGAAAAAGCCAAGCGAAAAGGCCCAAGATTGTCAGCAAAAACCCTTTTTAGCGTCGATTCGGTGCCCTGCTGGCAGACGACGAACACAAAATCACTCGGAGAGATTTGTTGGGAAATGGCCAATGAATCCTGGACGGATAAGGGGTTCATTCTCTATAACATTAGCTTGAGTGGAACGGTGGACTAAAACAACTGCCTGCAGGAGGATCAGAAACCAATGGTTTTTGTCGTTTTTGGGGTAGCAGCCAGCGATACCTCCAGCCACGAATCAAAAGCCTATCTACCGCAGCAGATAATTGGCCAGCATTTTGAGCAAGACCGCTCATTTTTTGTAAAGTTCCTCACTATTAGGATTGTTTATGTCAAAAAAAGAAGAGGCTTTTGAAGTTGAAGGCACCGTGGTCCAAGCTTTGGCCAACACTCGATTTCGAGTTCAACTGGATACCGGGACCGAAGTATTGGCTCACGTTGCCGGCAAAATGCGAAAGAACTTTATTCGTATCGTCCCCGGAGATAAGGTACGGGTGGAGCTGTCGCCTTACGATCTGACTAAAGGGCGAATCGTGTTCCGCGAGCGATAATCCGAAGTCTCTTCCATCGAATGCACTGCGGCTGTATCAATGTTCAGTAGCGGTGTCCTAAACCACCTCAAGCCCATCAAGAAAATGGAGTGATCCGATGAGACTGAATCGATGCTTGCTAATAGCGACACTGTTTGTTGGACTAGCAACCCAAGCGGCCACGCTGACCGCTCAGCAGCCCCAGGCTCCCATTGCGGCAATATCCGTAGCACCGCTGGATCGCGCAATACCCGGGATGTCTTATCTGCTAAACGCCAGTAACATTCCAGAAATGGTGGGCGTTATGGAGATGATGACCGGCTTTTAACCCAAGGGGCTGGACCGAATCCGTCCCATTGAAATTTTAGTATCCTTTGACGGGACTGCGCCGGATTTCCAGGTTTGCATTCCCATGAAGGACCACAAGCAGTGGTTTCAGATCATGTCGGGTATGGGTCTGGAACCCGAGGAACTAGCTGAGGGCCTTTACGAGATCTCCGCAGCAGGTCAGGTCATGATCGCGAAAGTTGCCAACGGCTGGATGTATCTTGGACAAAGCGAGGACTCGCTAAGCGCCGTGCCCGAAGATCCCGCTGCTCTAATTGGGGATTTGCCAGAGCGTTACAGTTTCAGCGCGAAAATCGATTTGCAGCAGTTACCTGCCGACATGCGAGATTCGGCGATTGCCGAAATGCGCGCTGGCTTTGAAAGAACCATGCAGCAACAACTCGGCGATCAGTTTGATACTGAACTGGACGCCGCTCAAGAAGCCGCATTGGACCAAATGGAGCAGCTTGAGGACTTGATCCGCGCTACTCAGCAATTGGTCATCGGTT
>DAIRSD010000246.1:0-7001 GCA_036804625.1 Aureliella sp.
CTCCATACCAAACCCGCTCTGGCCGCAATTCAAGCAAAGCGATACCCCCAAAGTCGTGGATCGCTATGCGATCACACATAGGTTCGCGGGAGCGAACCACTACAATGGTGCCTGGGTTTTGACCCCTTAGCATATCCCGGCTACCAATTTCGGGCGAGCAGCCTGACCACAAACGGCTAGTGGTGAAGTCTGGGGCTCCTGAATGGCTTCACACCCTTGCAAACAGTAGTTTTTGCCCCTAGATAGAATCGGAAATCTCTGGTAGTCTTAGCGTTCGGAAGATCCCAAGCCAACCGCAAAAGGTCCACCTAGCAGCGGGGAACTGGGATCGGCAATTAATTAAGTTTAGATCCGTTTACAGTTGACCAAAATTTGGAGGAGCATTCGTGGGTGTAAAGAAGACTGGCAAGGGCCGACGCAAACTAGGGCAAAAGAAGCGACGTATGCGTTCGCGTATCCGCCACCGCAAGAAGTAGCACCCAGGACGGTTTCTTGGCCAATCGGCTACCATAGCACCATCTCAGCCAATAAAAAAATCGCGATTGACTGAGCAATCGCGATTTGCGGGATTGAGTATCTTGGCGGCAGGCTGATTAAAAAACGTCTAGCAGGAAGTGATGTCCCCAGTGGTAGCGCCGCGCGCTGGGGTACTCGTTGTGCCAGTGCTTGTTATAGACAGGTATTTGCATTTCAGGTGGGTACCTGTAGTACATACTATCACTGCTGCGATAGTAATCGTTGCCGCGAAAGTTCTGTGGATAGAAGACGTATGGGTAGTGGTAGAACCGCGAACAGTCTCGATTTCCTGTGGCCGGCCAAGCTAGTCCGTAAGCCATTGGCTTGGGTCCATTAGGATTGCTGTATCCGCCACCAGGATAACAGGTCCCGTAAGAAGCTAACTGAACCTGCGATGTGCCAGACGCGCCGCTTGCTTGACTGTTTGCCCCGCTCGCTTCCGCTGATCTATTTTGCTGAGCTTGTGCGGAAGTGAAACTGCTGGCAATTGCCATAGATAGCATCATGAGAGCTGATCTCTTCAACATTTTTGATCCCCCGGAAATTCATGCGTCGCGCCAACTGGGTTGGACTTTTCAAGCGATCCACGTCCGTTACGATCGGCAAACCGGAATACCGGAGTTGAAGGAAAAGTCGCTACATTCGATGGAACCCAAACCTGCGGCGATTTGGGCAAAGTTTAACGCCAATCGCCGGTCACTTGTCCCAAGATTCGATCTGTCTTGTAACTCGTCGCAAAACAACTTCCCATCTGCCAGGAGTCCAATCTGTGAGAATTCTGCTAACCAATGATGATGGCGTCTACGCGCCCGGCCTAGCCGCTTTGCGCCAGGCGCTTAAGCCGCTGGGCGAGGTTCACACCATTGCACCGGCAACTGAACAGAGCGGTGTCGCACACTCGATTACCTTCCTGGAGCCTCTAGTGTGCAAAAAGATCTATGATGGCGATGAATTGAAGCTTGCTGTGGAAGGCAGCCCAGCAGACTGTGTAAAACTGGGCATCTCCGAATTGCTTGACGAAGACGTGGACGCGGTCGTTAGCGGGATCAATGGTGGACTGAACGCTGGCATCAACGTGCTCTATTCGGGAACCGTCGCGGCAGCGATTGAAGGGGCTTTTTTCCGGCTGAACAGTTTTGCAGTGTCCCTGGAGTATGATCCGCATGCCGACTTTGCCACCGCCGCAAAGCTAGCTGTTCCGCTGATTCAACAAATCTTGAGCAAGCAAACGTCCCCTCCTCAGCTCTACAACATCAACATCCCAACTGCAGCCGTGAAACTTTTCCTGTCGGGCAGCATGCCTGAAGTAAAGATCGTACCGATGGGCGTTGAACGCCACGGAGAGCAGTTTCTGCGCCGCAAAGATCCTAAGGGGCGTGACTACTTTTGGGCTACCAATGATCCTCCACCCAAGCGGACCGATCACGAGACGGATCTGACTGCGCTGTCCGACGGACACGTGACGGTTACTCCACTGAAGTTTGATTTAACCGAGACTAAAATGCTTGAACCTATGCAAACGTGGAAGCTGCAGGTTCAGCGCTAGCTTTGCTCAGCGCCATCAAACTAAAGGCTTACGTTTCAAGCTTCCGACTTCTACCTTGCAATCAAGGGCCTAATGATGCCAATCCAGCTCCGGTTTTGTCGAATCTGGATGCTGTTCCTATTAACAAGCACCTTGCCAGTTGATGCGGCAGATCAAGCAATTCGGTGGACGAGGGTGGTCGATCGAGCCGACTGGCAGCCGCGAGACTCGCAAGGCGAAGTAGTCTATAAGGATCGTCTATGGATTTTGGGCGGTTGGTTCGATTCGTTCGAGCCAGCGCCCAGAGACGTATGGAGTTCTGTCGACGGCAAGTCCTGGACTCTGGCCACTCAAGCAGCACCGTGGCAACACAGCGATTTACCTATGTCGATCGTCTACAAGGATCGAATGTGGATGATGGGGGGCTGGGCCGATGGCAGGCTGCCAACACACTCAGCCAGCAATCAAGTCTGGTCTTCCTGCGATGGTGTAGCATGGGAACAGGTAACGCAAGCAGCATCGTGGTCGCCAAGAATTGCCGCTGCACTGGTTGAATTCAAGGGAAAAATGTTTCTGCTCGGTGGAACGGAAAACTACTACTTCGGAGACGCAAAAAGTCTCAAAAATGATATTTGGTCTTCTAGCGATGGAAAGCAGTGGACCTTGGTTACCAGTTCCGCTCCTTGGTCGCCGCGTGCCTATCATCAAGCCGCCGTCCTTGACAACAAGATCTACGTTTTTGGTGGTGGCAACTATGTGCCCGAATACCATGCACTGAACGATGTCTGGTGTTCTGAGGATGGAGCCAATTGGGCGCAGGTAACCAGTGCAGCGCCCTGGTCGCCAAGGCTGTGGTTTTCTTCAGCCGTCTATCGCGACCATCTTTGGGTTCTGGGCGGTTGGTCGAACAATCCGAACAAGAACTGGGGTGATGTTTGGTACTCGAAAGATGGTAAGAATTGGATTGAACTAAAAGCTGATGAATCTTGGAAGGAGCGTCACGAACACTCTGCTTTTGTGTTTCAGGACAAGCTATGGATCGCAGGCGGGCATGCTCAACCACTTAGCAATGAGGTCTGGTCGTTGCAATTGCCCAAGGATTGGCCAAACGATGAACCAGCTAGATTGCAGGCATCGACCGAGACGATTGGGCACTGGCCGCTAAGAGAGGATAGCCGTGATCACTCAGCCAATCAGTTGGCAACCACAGCCAAAAATCTATCGTTCGAGACCGACCTGGAAACAGGCATGGAATCTGCCGTCTTTAATGGTCGTTCTTCGGTAGTTGAGGTCTCCGCCAATGCAGGACTTCAACTGGGAACTGACGATTTTTCCATTTCGCTTTGGGCTCACACCGATCAAGTGCTTGACGACGTGATAGGTGATCTGGTTAGTTGTTACGATCCCCAGACGCGAACAGGTTTTCACCTGGGAATCTACAATCACGGTGGTGTCACTAATAGCCAGCCCAATTCTCGGCAGCTCCACTTTGGTATCGATCAGGCTCGCTTAGAAGATGGCTTTACAGATCATGGGCAACTGGGCAATGCGGTCTACGTTTTCTCACTCTGTGTTCATGCTGGGCAACTGTACGCTTCGACATGTCATGCCGGCGAGACTGAAACGGGCCGTGTTTTCCGATTCGAAGGTGGCGACCGTTGGAAGGATCTGGGCAGCCCGGACCAGTCTAATGCCATAAGCGCCATGGCGGTTCACAACGGCCAGCTTTACGTGGCTTCTGCCAAATATCGGTTGGCCGGTTCTAGCCTAAGCGAGTCCGAAAACACAAACATGGGTGGCAGAGTATTTCGATTGACCTCAGGCGACGTTTGGGAATCATGCGGCCAGGTCTCCCCTGAAACCGAAGGTGTTGCCTCGTTGGTTGAGTACCGTGGAAGACTGTATGCTAGCTCGCTCTATCGACCAGCCGGATTCTTCCGATATGAAGGTGGGCAACAATGGTCAGCCTGCGCAGTACCTGATGGCAAGCGACCGGAAGCACTAACAGTCTTTAACGGTTCCATCTACGCGACCTGCTATGACGAGGGTTCGGTGTTTCGATTCGATGGCGACAACTGGCAAGCAGTTGGAAAAATCCCGGAAGCCACTCAGACCTACGGATTTGGCGTGTATCGCGGCGAGCTGTACGTCAGTGAGTGGCCCAAGGCACATGTGTTTCGATATACGGGCGGAACTCAGTGGGAAGACGCGGGCCGATTAGGGCAGGAGTTGGAGACGATGCCCTTGCTGGTTTACAACGGCAAGATGTACGGAGGAACATTGCCTTTGGCCGAAGTTTATCGTTACGACGAAGGGAAGCAGTGGAGTCGCATAGCTCAGGTCGACACAATGCCAGACGTGAAGTATCGTCGCGCTTGGGCGATGGCCGTTTATCAAGGGCGATTATTCGTAGGGACATTGCCTTCGGGTCGAGTCCTATCCATCGAAGCGGGCAAGAACGCAACCTACGATCACCAACTGACCTATGGGTGGCATCATCTAGCCGCAGTACGAGGCGCAGAAAAATTGAAGCTTTATGTCGACGGCAATCTAGTCGCTGATTCGTCGTCGTTCACGCCCAATGACTTTAACCTTACTAATTCTAAACCATTACAGATAGGCTTTGGTGCCCAGGACTACTTCCGAGGAAAAATAACCGATGTCCGATTGTATCGTGGTGCATTGTCATTCAATCAGATCAAACAACTTGCATCTGAATCGCTTTCCGGAAAAAACGATTAAGCCCGCGAAAATTGTCACTATCAAGCAAATTTTTTCTCTGGAGACCAATCGCATTCTGCTGCAGTGCGATCAAGCCTCTTTAAACGAACCTTTCATGATTGCACACAGTCCCGCTTGATAGTCGGGGTAGATGGGGCTTAAAGCCGACAACTTCCAGAACAGACTCGAATCGATACGCTTATCGGTAGCTCGCAACGACTTGCTGCTGCTGGGATCAGGTTCGATGAATTCAGGCTCTGGCGTGCCGCATAGTTGAGCTAGATATCGATAGAACTGTTCTCTTAGGACAGGCTGACCGTCTGACACAAGTAGGATCGGCTGCTGACCGGGATGCGCCATCGCCCAAAGGATAGCTTGAACAGCATCGGATACATGAATGAGATTCAAGTAACCATTTCTAGGCACCGACAGCGGCAATCCAGCTTGCAGTTGTCGCACCAAGGGGATTCGATCAGGCCCATAAATGCCGGCCAGTCGAAGCGTCGTCGAGGGCCAATCGGACTGGTGTTCCAGCAACCATTGTTCCGCAGCAGACGCCATTTTAGGGCCAATCCGAGTGGGTGAAATGGGCCAGCGCTCGTCGATGATTTCCCCTGCCTGAGTATCGCCATAGACGCCAGTTGTACTCAGGTAGACCAGTGGTACCTGCGACTCGTTGATACCACTGCGCCGCAACCACTGCTGAATGTGGCAAAGTCCACGAACATGGACCTGATCGTCCTTTGAGTCGTGCTTGGTATCAACCGAATCTATTGGTCGATGAGGTACGGTAATCACAATCCGCTGAACCTCGGGTAGTCTCGGAAGCGAAGCTGCGTCCAGCCAGTCACCAACCAGCGGGCGAACTCCCCAGCTTTCCAATTCCGCCACACGCTGCTTGGTGCGAGTCAGCGCATAAATCAAGCGTCCAGCATGGGTTGGGTCTTGACGCAGTTGCCGCACCAATTCTCGGCCCACATAGCCACATCCGACGATCAGTAGACTCACGGTGCAAGATCCAGTGGAACTGAATCAGTTGTCGCCGTGTCCGAAGTTGTCTGACCGGCTGTCTGTGTCTTGGAGCCAACTTCTAGCGACGAATTTGAACTCGCGCTTGCGCTGACCGCAGAATCAGCGGTTCCAAGCGTTAAGAATTTGGCTTGCAGATACTCGACTGCCATTTTCAATTGAGGATCGGCGGCAAACTCAGGTTCTGGAGCACGATCTGTTCGAGCCATCAACCGTGGATCACCCCGCAAGTACCAGCGGCGATTGAGATAAATCTGCTGTACGTCATCCAGTTCCAATGCTAGTTCTGGTTCGGGATGAATGCCCCATTCGTCTTGATCGGTCATCTTCTCAGTGCGGTGAATATTTTTGAAGCTGGGACGCAAAAAGCGAGCCGTAGTAAACTTCAATGCCGTTCGGTCGCTCTCAATTTCAAAAACTTGCTGTACCGTCCCTTTTCCATAGGAGCGGCTGCCCGCAATCTTGGCTCGTCCTAAATCTTGCAGACCATGATCTCACTAGCACTAGCGCTTTCTTGATTGATCAAGACAATGATGGGTATCGAACTATCCAGCTCAACACCGGGCGTCGCCTGGTAGTCGCTATTAAAAATTTTGCGGCGACCCTGGGTGCGCACGATCACACCGCTATCGACTAACATATCACATAGCTCAACAGCCGACGGCAGAATCCCTCCTGGATTGAATCGCAAGTCGATCACTAGACCCTGCGCGCTGCGAGTTATTTCTTTGAGTGCAGCCGAAAATTCAGCCTGAGTCCGTTCGCCAAACAAGACGATGCGAATGTAAGCCACTCTCGGATCTTCTTCAAGAAAGTACTCCCAGGTGGCGTCGGAGCGAATGCGATCTCCGTAGACACTATCGACTTCAATGTCAGCGCGCTGAATGTTTAAGTAAACCCGTTCCGATGAGTCCATACGTTGCACTAGCAATTCAACAGTTTCTCCCACTCGACCTCGCATCAGTTTAGTTGCCTCTTGCGCAGAAAGTCCTGTTGTGGGTTTCTTGTCGATCTCCAAAATCACGTCACCAGCTTGCATGCCAGACTTAAAGGCAGGAGTTTTAGGAATGGGGGCAACCACGGTCAGACGAGGAACCGAAGGTGGGCCTTCAATTTGGACGCCGATTCCACCAAACTTCTGTTCAATCATGGAATTAAATTCCTGGTACCGCTGCGGCGGAATGTATTCGGAAAAGGGATCCAGCTTGGC
>DAIRSD010000247.1:0-6999 GCA_036804625.1 Aureliella sp.
ATACTAATTGATCCTTAATCTCGGGCTTGAGAAGATTTGCAACGGTTCCTTCCGGCAACTTGGCAAAGGCCGCGTTGGTAGGAGCAAAAACTGTGAAAGGTCCCTTGCCAGACAAGGTTTCGACTAGACCCGCTGCCTTAACCGCTGCAACTAACGTGCTGAAGTCTGAGTTGTTTGCAGCAATATCAACTATCGTACCTTTAGCGTTTTGAGCCGCATCGGTACTGACCGCCACAACGCGACTATGCTCCTGACAGACAGCTTGATGCAATTGAACCGTCACACCCGCATTTTGATGTGACTTAGCGCATTTCTGAGCGAAAACTGGGGCTGCACAGCTCAAGATTGCCGTGCCAACACCAACAACAGACAAACATCTCTTCAACATTTCCATTTTCCTTTTTTGAACTGACAGCGGGAGTAACTCGGAATCCAAATAAACAGCAACTGGCTGAATGGACCCGACATACTCTATGCCTAAGTCAAGGTGCGGGACGGAAAAATTTGGATTTCGTTGGTTCTGCTCTAAATACTTGAGCCTCTATGTGGTTCTGTAGATTTTCGCTATTCTAATGTTCCGAGGGAGATTCAGAATGACCAAAAGTGATGAGAAAATTTTTGAACAACTGGGTGGCGTCGAAGGGATGTCACAATTGGTTGAAGAGTTTTACCAGCGGGTATTGCAGGACAGCCAGTTGGCTCCGTTCTTTGCCAACGTCGACATGCAGCGACTTCGTACGATGCAGTACGAATTTCTCTGTTCAGCGTTTGGTGGGCCGATACACTACAGCGGCTCGGAATTGCAAGCGATTCACGCTGGTCGAGGCATCACCAAACAGCACTTTGCGCAATTTGTGGGGCACTTGGCCAGGGTCATGGAAGAACGAGGAATAAGCCCTCAAACCATCGACGCTATGTTGGGGCGGCTAGCCACGTTTCGAGACAAGATTGTGGGCGGTGCTAACGTAGACGGTTAATCTACTTTGTATCCACGCTTGCTTAGCTCTGCGGCTAAAGCCGATTTAGCATCTTCCTCTCCATGAACCAAACGTATCTGGCCAGGGCGCGACTGCATGCCATCGACAAAGCGAATCAAGTCAGCTTGGTCTGCATGCGCCGAGTAACCGCTGAGAGTATGTCGCTTTGCAGCAATCTCGTAACGCTGCCCATCCAGCATGACCCAATCCGTATCCTGAATATATCGTCCCGGCGTGCCAACAGCTTGAAATCCGACGAACAGGATGTCGGTGGTAGGCTCGGTAATGAACTCTTTTAGATAGCTGACCACTCTGCCGCCGGCGCACATGCCACTGGCGGCGATCACGATGGCTGGTAGTTGTGATCGCTTCAAATATTGGATCGTATCTAGATGTTCTGCATGGCTTTCCACCTTGACCAAATTCTCAAAGACTAGCGGCTGATCATCATAGACAAGCACCTGCTTGGCTTCATCGCTCCAGTAGCCTCGCAGCTTGTCGTAAAGTTCATTAAATCGTAGAGCCAACGGAGAATCGATGATAATATCGACGGCTTGGAGGAGAGAATTTCTAGGGGGGCGACCAATGTTCTCCATGATCCAGTTCAGTTCAAACAGCAGCTCCTGAGTGCGTCCAACACTGAATGCAGGGATGATCGTTACTCCGCGATTTTCCAAGGTGCGCGTCAAAACCGACTCAAGGCTTTGAATGCGATGTTCGCGATTTTCATGCAGACGATTGCCATAAGTACTCTCGAGCACTAACAAATCGGCCCGCTCGGGGCTGGCCGGCTGGACCATCAAGGGCTGATCGCGAGTACCCAAGTCGCCACTAAATACGACAAGCTCTTGGTCTTTCTCAAATTCAACGATGGCTGACCCCAAAACATGGCCAGCCGGCTTCAATCGCAGCCTGACGCCATTTTGTAAGTCGTGCCACTGGTGGTAGGGGACAATGCGAATCATGCGACGCAATTCGTCGATGAATCGCTCGATGATCTGCTTGTTCCGAGTCACACCGACGCGAACTGAATCCTCAAGAACAAGCGGCAGCAATTGAGCGGTTGGAGGCGTACAATAGATCGGCTTGCGAAATCCAGCGGCGATCAAAAAAGGGATGCGCCCGACATGGTCTAGATGAATGTGTGTAACCACCAGAGCTTCGATTCCATCAAGCGAGAACTCGATCTCCTCCTGGTTCCTTCCCTTGGCGTCGCGCCCTTGGAACAATCCACAGTCGATCAAAACGCTGCGATTGGGAGCTACAATCAGTTGATGGCACGAACCCGTGACCCCTTGATCGGCTCCATGATGTATAACCTGCATTGCTGCATTGCTCCCAAGAGTCGAGAAATAGCGACTGAGACGTCAATACAATAGTGCAAAGATCCAATCAGCGAAAGCTGATCCACGCTTTTCGGTTTCGACCCACCGTGTTAAAATGCTTCGCCCTTGAAGAAATCAAAGACGGTCGGAATCTCTTGCCAAATAGACTGACCGCCCGTAAAACCGAGCTGTATGGCTGAGTGGTGGAATGGCAGACACACAGGACTTAAAATCCTGTGAGGGGTTACACTCGTGCGGGTTCGAGTCCAGCCTCAGCTACTAAATTCCTGGCTGCCTTCAGTTGGGGACATCAGCGAAACAATTCACGCAGGCTTGATCTTCAGATTCCTTGCGAATCTTGGCGGCTGATTAATTCGATTGTTCCCAAGCCTACCGGATTTGACTCATGATTTGCCATTTTCACTCAGGCGATCGGCGAGAAGAGTCGAATGAACTTCATTTTTGAGGATGATTTGCAATGTTCTAAGGCAATACGCTATAATTGTCCTGTGTATGCTTAGGGTCATGCTGCGATGGTCTAGATTAGGCAGGAGTAAGCGATGCAAGAAGTTCGAAGGAAAGCGTAGCAGGCTAGACGCCGTTTGGTGGTTGAGCGTTTCTTGTCGCTATTGCCCGCACAGCTAACTGCACTGCTGGTTTTGGCTTCTGCGGCGGTGATGCTTCCCAAGTGGATGGTGCTGCCGGTGCCTGCCGTGATCTGGTATTGCAGTTGGTTGGGGGGAGCGGTCTTGGTTGGCCTGCTGGTCAGTTTCATCATGACTTGGTTGTCGCGTCCCTCACTTTCGGTGGCGGCTGCCGAGGTGGACCGTCGATTTCAATTGCGAGAGCGATTGTCTAGCTCGTTGACTTTAACCCCAGAAGATCAGCAGACCGATTTGGGTCAGGCTCTGATGGTAGATGCCGAGCGCCGCGCTGAGGTGCTGGACATTAGGTCGCAGTTCGGCTGGGGCGCGCATCGCAAGTTGTTATTACCATTACTTCCCATACTGCTTAGCTCACTTTATTTTGTACTTCCTGACCGCCAATCACAGGCTAGTCCCGAATTGAAGCAGGTTGAAACGACTTTGATCAAAAGTTCGACTCAGCCGCTTCTAGATCAGATTCGTAAGAAGCGGCAAGAGGCCGAAGAACAGAATCTGCTGGATGCGGCAGAGATGTTGAAAAAGCTGGAGGGCGAGCTGGAGAGGATGACCCAAAATGCCAAGCTTGAGCCTCAAGAGGCTTTGACGAAACTGAACGATATCAAGCAACAACTCAATGAAAGGAAACAGGAGATTGGCAATTCGGAATCGCTGAAAAAAAATCTGCAGAACTTGGACAAGTTTGACGCTGGTCCGCTTGAGAAGTTGGCGGATTCTTTAAAAAGCGGCGATACGGAGAAGGCTCAGAAGGCTTTGCAAGATTTGCTGGAGGATCTGAAAAGTGGCAAGATGAGCAGTGAGCAGTTGGAAAAGCTCAAGAACGATATGGAGCGGTTGAATCAATCCATGCAGCAGGCGGCGCAGGCTCATCAGGAGGCCAAGCAAAAACTGGAAGATCAGATCCGCAAAGCCAAGCAGTCGGGAGATCAACAGAGAGCCGGTGAATTGCAGCGCAAGCTGGAACAGATGCAGGCAAATGACAACAGCGTGTCGCGAATGCAAGAGATGGCACAGCAGCTTGGTAAGTGTCAGCAGTGCCTGAGTAAAGGGGATCAAGAAGGCATGCAGGAGGCGCTTCAAGATATGTCCGAAATTCTTCAGGAACTTAACGAAGGTGATCAGCAACTTCAAGACCTGGATCAATTGCTCAGTGAACTCTCGGAATGCAAATCGGGAATTTGCAAAGGGAAGGGTGATCAGCCAGGGAAGGGTAAAGGACTGGGTGAGGGCAAGGGGGAAGGTGATCGGCCTGAAGAGGAAAGCGATGTGGATTTCTTTCAGTCGCAGGTTCGAGGTCAGCTACAGCCTGGCGAAAATGTCTTTAGTGGAAAAGTGGGCGGTCAGAATCGCAAGGGATTATCGCAGGTTGAGGTGCAGCAAGAGATCACACGAGAATTGACTGAAGAACCCGAGCCTCTGGATGAAACACCGCTTCCCCGCAATCAACGCGAGCACACCCGTGACTATTTTAATTCCATTCGCGAGGGGCTGTAAACTTTGGCGGATTCAACACTGCCTAGGCTGCCCAAACGCCGGCCGGAAAGTCACAAGGGAGACTACGGGCACGCGCTTCTGATCGGTGGCTGTCGTGGCATGGCTGGCGCTATTGCTATGGCCGGAATGGCGGCAGTACGAAGCGGTGCGGGATTGGTTCGCTTGGCTGTGCCCGACTGTTGTCTAGATACCGTCGCTGGCTACTCGCCTTGCAGCATGTTAATCAGTTTGCCAGCCGACTCACAAGGCAAAGTCCTGAGTCGAACGGACGATCTGGATGAATGGTTGTCACGCAGCGATTGTGTGGCGATTGGTCCAGGGCTGGGTCGCAGCGAATCGATTGATCGTTTTGTTGTCGATCTGCTTCAGTGGATGACCAAGCAGTTCCCTGAGGTTCCCGTGGTGATCGACGCAGATGCTTTAGTTGCACTGAGCCACACAAAGTCGTTGCTTTTTGCTAAGCACGCTCCATGGATCTTGACTCCACACCCCGGCGAATGGGCTCAGCTTAGCAGCGTGTCGGCATGTCAGGCCGAGCAGCAGGCGGCTGCGGCAATTGACTTATCCAGGCAAACTAGTTCGATCATTGTGCTAAAAGGGCATCAAACCTTAATCACGGACGGCCGGGAAAGCTTCAGAAATCAAACCGGTACACCGGCCATGGCTACCGGTGGTAGCGGCGATGTGCTGACCGGCGTGATCGTGGCTCTGGTTTGTCAAGGTTTGTCGCCTCTGGGTGCGGCTAGGCTGGCTGTACACGTACATGGTCGAGCCGGACAAATTGCAGCCGAAAGCCTGGAAACGCACGTGGTCTTGCCCACAGAGCTGATCAGCTTTTTGCCTGCCGCTTTTCGCGAGGTCATCGGCTGACGGGACTTGCAAATGGTAGTTTGCAACCTCCCGGGGCATTGTGCGTTTCAAAGTCGCTCAACGCACTGCCTGGGCATTCCCTTGGTCTTTAGTCAGGTAATCGGCTTATCAATGTGCGACTTTTCTGATAAAAATAGGGTCGATTTCGAGTATGAATGCTCGCAATTTCCGAAGTGGCGACAAGCTTCTAGCTTGTCGATGGAGCGTAACTATTCCTAGTGGCGACAAGCTTCTAGCTTGTCAAAGGAGTGTAACAGTTCCTTCACTCGCTAGAAGCTTGTGACCACATTTCACAGACAAACGGACCAGGGAAATTACTTCAAGTAATGATTTTAGTTCTAGATAATTACGACTCCTTTACCTACAACCTGGTGCAGCGACTGGGCGAGATCGATTCGTCTGTCGACATTCAAGTGGTACGGAACGACCAGATAACCACCGATCAAATTCTAGCCTTGGCACCGGAACGGATTCTGATCTCGCCGGGACCTTGTTCGCCAACCGAGGCTGGAATCAGTTTGGAAGTGGTGCGGCAATTGAGGCATCATTTTCCTATATTGGGTGTTTGCCTGGGACACCAGTCGATTGGTCAGGCTCTGGGTGGACGAATCGTGCGAGCCCCCGAACTGATGCACGGCAAGACCGATCGCATTTTCCATGATGATAAGGGATTTTTTAAGGGACTGGACAATCCCTTTGTGGCTACTAGGTATCACTCTTTGGTTATAGAACCGGACAGTTTGCCATCTGAGTTAGAAATAACCGCATGGACAACGGCAGCCAACGGTTCGCGAATTATCATGGGAGTGCGACATCGCAGCTTGCCGCTAGAAGGCTGGCAGTTTCATCCGGAGAGCTTTTTAACTGAGCCGGGCGTTGAATTGTTGCGGAGATTTCTCAACTGGCCAGCTTGCGGTAGCGGTCTGAAGCCTCTGGCCGATCGAGTCCCCACCTAGACCTTCCCCACCTGCAACCTACCTAAGTCCTTTGGTCACTTGGATGTGACCGCACCTGAAAGCCCCAGTAAAAGCTGAAAGCATGTTGTGTGTTACCCTGGGCCGCAAGAGCCATACGTCGATGATTGCCGAGTTTGAGCAGTTGGGGCAGCTTGGAGCTGACTTGACGGAACTGCGTCTAGATTACATTGGACGCAGTGTTGATCTGCGGCGTTTGTTGGCGAAGCGTCACACGCCCGTGTTGATTACCTGTCGCAGGCGCGAAGATGGCGGACGTTGGGATCGAACTGAGGACGAAAGGTTGATGATCCTGCGCAGCGCCATCGCTTCGGGCGTTGAGTTCGTTGACTTGGAGGAGGATATCGCTGGCAGTATTCCTCGTTATGGCAGCACCAAGCGTATCGTGAGCCTGCATAATTTTGACGAGACGCCGGATAACTTGCCCGAGATCCACTCGCGACTTGCAAAACTGGATGCGGATATTGTCAAGATAGCTACGATGGCCAATTCGTTTAACGATTGTGTGCGAATGATGGAGTTGGTTCAGCAGTCCAAGATACCCACCATTGGGTTGTGCATGGGTGAAATCGGAATGCTCACACGTATCTTGGGTCTACGGCTGGGATCGCCGCTGACCTATTGTGCTGTATCTACTGAGCGAAAGCTGGCACCTGGGCAATTGTCTTTTCAGCAGATGAAGGATCTCTATCGCGCA
>DAIRSD010000248.1:0-6962 GCA_036804625.1 Aureliella sp.
GATTGGACAACCCGTGGCCGATTGGCAGAAGGGAACCCCACAGTCCATGCAGCGAGCCCCCTGCTGAGCCAACTGAGTTTCGTCGGCCGGCGTATAGACTTCGTTATAGTCCTGCAAGCGTACGATGGGCATTCGCCAAGGCACTTTCTTGCGTTCGAAGTCCTTAAATCCGGTCGGTTTTCCCATCGCTGATTTCTCTCAAGCTAACTAATTGTTCGAAATAATTGTTAAACGATTTAATCAAGTGGCTTTGTCACTGTGTCCCATCTCGTTGACTGGCGGCTGACTGAGCAGCACAGCAAGATCGCATGGGCATCAGAACTACTTGAGCGGCTCAGTCTCTTGCAACCAACGAGGATTGCTGCTGACTAGCCTGCTCCTGCAGGACTCGTTTGTAGTCGGTCGGCATCACTTTGACACACTGCTGCAGGAATGTCTGCCAGTTGCTCAGAGCCCACTTAGCTACTGAACTGCCGGTGTACTGTGCATGGCGCGAAACGAGTTCATGGACCTGCTGTTGCTCTTCCTGGGAATCGATGCGTTCCAGTTCCACCATCTCCAGATTGCAGCGCAAGTTGAAATCGCCAGTCTTGTCCCAAACGTAAGCGATTCCGCCAGACATGCCGGCAGCAAAATTGCGACCGGTTCGTCCCAAAACCACCACGCGACCTCCCGTCATGTACTCACATCCGTGATCACCCACGCCTTCAACTACGGCCGTGGCTCCTGAGTTCCGCACGCAAAAGCGTTCAGCCGCCTGACCTCGGAAAAAGGCTTGACCGCCTGTGGCCCCGTACAAGCAAACGTTGCCAACTAAGATGTTGTCTTCAGGCTTGAACGTACTTTGCTTGGACGGATAAACGATCACGCGACCACCGGACAATCCTTTGCCCACATAGTCATTGCAGTCACCTTCCACCTCCAGGGTAACACCGTGAGCCAAGAACGCCCCCAGGCTCTGTCCAGCAGAACCTTCCAACTTGATGTGAATGGTGTCCTCTGGCAAACCCACCTGTCCATACACCTTGGCGATTTCGTTGCTCAGGATCGTGCCAACCGTGCGGTGGATATTGCATACAGGCGTTGTGATTCGCACGGGCTTCTGGTGCTCTAAGGCTGGTTGAGATGCGGGCAGAAGGACGGTCAAGTCCAATGACTTTTCCAATCCATGTTCTTGACCAATGGTCTGCCGAGTTACGGCGTCGGGACGCAGTGCGCTGGCTGGCGTGAGCATCGAAGTCAAATCCAGTCCGTCAGTCTTCCAGTGCTGTATCGCTTTGGCCGGTTCCAGGCAGTCAACGCGGCCGATCATATCATCCACTCTGCGGAAGCCCAGTTTTGCCATGATCTGCCTAGCGTCTTCGGCAACCATGAACAAATAATTGACCACATGCTCCGGCTTGCCTCTAAACTTTTTCCTCAAATCGGGATCTTGCGTAGCCACACCCACAGGGCAAGTGTTCAGATGGCACTTGCGCATCATGATACATCCCAAGGTGATCAGCGGTGCGGTCGCAAAGCCAAACTCTTCTGCACCAAGCAGCGCGGCGATGACGATATCGCGTCCTGTCTTCAGGCCTCCATCCGTTTGAAGCACGACGCGACTTCGCAGATTGTTCAGCACCAACGTTTGATGTGCTTCGGCAATTCCCAACTCCCAAGGCAATCCCGCATGTTTGATACTGGTCAGCGGAGAGGCCCCGGTACCGCCCACATCACCAGCGATCACGATGTGTTCTGCGTGCGCCTTGCTGACCCCAGCCGCTACCACGCCAACGCCTACTTCGCTAACCAGTTTAACACTGATGCGAGCTTGACGATTGGCATTTTTCAAGTCGTGAATCAACTGCGCCAGATCCTCGATCGAATAGATATCGTGGTGAGGCGGCGGACTGATCAGTCCCACACCGGGCGTCGAGTAACGAATGCGAGCGATGTTCCAGTCCACCTTTCTTCCAGGCAATTCACCGCCTTCGCCCGGCTTGGCTCCCTGTGAGATCTTAATTTGCAGTTCGTCCGCGTTCGTCAGGTATTCAATGGTCACTCCGAATCGACCAGAAGCCACCTGCTTGATCGCCGAACGACGTGAATCACCATTGGGCATAGGCAGGAATCGCTCGGGGTCTTCCCCACCTTCGCCCGTATTGCTCTTGCCGCCCAAGCGGTTCATGGCGATAGCCAGCGATTCATGGGCTTCCGCACTGATCGATCCGAAGCTCATCGCTCCCGTACAAAATCGCTTGACGATCGCACTTGCAGGTTCCACTTCCTCCAGCGGAACTTCTGGGCCGAACACGCCTGGCTTCAGTTCTAGTAACCCTCGCAGCGTACACTTCATCTCGTTGTCGTTGTTGATGTGGTTGGCAAATCGCCAATAGGCGTTCTTGTCGCCAGCGCGAGCAGCCACCTGTAGATCGGCAATGGCCGTCGGGTCCCATCCATGCCGTTCACCAGCGGATCGCCAGTGGAAATCGCCAGGATTTGGCAAGGTGCGCTGCTGTTGAGCGGGGTCTTCCGGATAGCCCAACGCATGGCGTCGCAGCGACTCTTCGGCCAAAACGTCAAACCCTACTCCTTGAATACGGCTAGGTGTGCCCACAAAACAGACATCGACCACTTCGTCCTTCAGACCCAACGCCTCGAAAATCTGCGCGCCTTTGTAACTCTGCAACGTGCTGATTCCCATCTTGGCCAGAACTTTCAGCATGCCTTTAGCTACCGCCTTGCGATAGGCGGACATGATCTTGGTCATGTCGCCATACTTGCTGGCAGGCAATTGCGCATCCAGTCGAGCGTACCACAGGGCCTCAAAGGCCAAATAGGGATTGATGGCATCTGCTCCGTATCCGATCAGCAGGCAATGATGATGCACTTCGCGAGCCTCGCCCGTTTCTAGGATCAGCCCCACCTGAGTGCGTTTGGCCTGTTTGACCAGGTGGTGATGCACTGCACCAATCGCCAACAGCGAGCTGACAGCAACGTGGTCGTAGTCCACTTCGCGATCCGACAGAATCACGATGGAATAACCATCATCGATCGCCTGTTCAGCTTCGGTGCAGATACGTTGCAGGGCTGCATGCAATCCAGGCTTGCCTTGACTGCGAGGGAAAGTGATGTCGATTTTCTTCGTCTTCCAGCCACGGTGATCGATTTTCTCTATCGCAGCCAATTCGCTGTTGGTCAGGATCGGATGCGGAATCAAAAGGCGATGAGCATGCTCGGGAGTCACCTCCAACAGATTCTGTTCTGGTCCGATGTAACATTCCAGCGACATGATCACCTCTTCGCGAATCGAATCGATGGCTGGATTGGTGACTTGAGCGAACAACTGTTTGAAGTAATCATAGATCATTCGCGGCTTGTCGCTCAGGCAAGCCAACGCAGAATCGTTGCCCATCGAGCCGATGGGGTCACGTGCTTCTTCGATCATCGGCACCAGCATGAAGTGCATCGTCTCGCTGGTGTAGCCAAAGGCCTGCATTCGAGAAAATAGAGTATCTGAGCAGTACTCGGCAGATTTCGCTGGCTTCAGGTCTTGCAATCGAATTCTCTGGTCGCGCAACCATTGTCCATAGGGGCGACGCGCGGCAAAATCTCGCTTCAACTCTTCGTCGGGAATCATTCGGCCTTGTTCAAAGTCGATCAAGAAGATTCGACCTGGCTGCAATCGGCCCTTTTCGCGAACCATTTCTGGTGGGACCGACAAAACGCCTACCTCACTAGCCATGATCACTCGATCATCATGAGTGATATAATATCGACTGGGCCGCAGTCCATTTCGATCCAGCACAGCACCAATGTAGTGTCCATCGGTAAAAGCGATTGAAGCCGGACCGTCCCATGGCTCCATCATGCAACTGAAGTACTCGTAGAATGCTCGTCGATCCTCGGACATTGATTCATGCTTTTGCCAGGCTTCAGGCACCATCATTAGGATAGCTTCCTGTAACGTGCGTCCGGTCATCAACAGAAATTCAAGCACGTTATCAAAGGTACCGCTATCGCTGCAATGAGGCTCCACGACCGGGAACAGCTTGTTTAACTGATCCCCGTACAATGCGCTAGCCGCCTTGCGTCGCCGCGCGGCCATCCAGTTCTTGTTTCCGCGCAGCGTATTGATTTCGCCGTTGTGGCTCATGAAACGCAGCGGCTGAGCCCGATCCCAACTGGGAAACGTGTTCGTAGAGAAACGGCTATGCACCATGGCCAGGTGTGTCTCGAAATCGGTATCGCGCAGGTCGGCATAGTAAGGCAAGACTTGGCCGCTAGTAAGCATTCCTTTGTAGATGATGACCTTGGTGGACAGGCTGCAAATATAGAACTGGAGCGCATGATGCAGAGCAGAGCTGCCGCGAATCGCGTGGCTTGCCGATTTGCGAATGATATACAGTTGCCTCTCGAAGGCTTCGCTATCCAGCCCCGAAGCCGCTCCTACAAACAACTGCAGGATCTCAGGCTCGGCATCCAGCGCGGTTGGCCCCACATCAGCCGCTACGGCATCAGTGGGTACTTTGCGCCACCCCAAAAATCGCTGTCCTTGTTCAGCGATAATCCGCTCGACCGTTTGTTGACACGCGCGACGTTCTTCCGCATCTTTGGGCAGAAAGATCAGACCGGCAGCGTATTGGCCGGCGGCAGGCAAATCGATCTTCAGGTCGTCTTTGGCAACCTTGCGCAAGAACTTGTGCGGCAAGGCGGTTAACATTCCCGAGCCATCACCGGTGTTGGATTCACAACCGCAAGCGCCACGGTGGTCCATGGCAACCAGCATTTCGGCAGCATCCAAAACGTACTGATGACTGGCCTGTCCCTTGATGTGAGCGATGAAGCCTACTCCACAGTTCTCCTTTTCGAGAGCCGGATCGTACAAGCCTTGACGCTTCGGTAGATGAAATAGTTTTGACATGGCGAACTAATTGATAGACAGGGATTGGAAATACAGATAGGAATTGAAAGTGATTGCGAGGTTAGGTTAAGCAATGTGCCGACTGCCTGAGCCGTCTGCATCCAGGTCTGTTAGGTTTTTGGCCTGGGACTCAAGTGACATGCTTGATTCTGTTGGTGGTGTCTGACCCGGCAGGGGCAAACTGTTACGGCTAGACAAGCTGTCCTGCTCAGCGGAAGCTGGTTCGGTGGCCGAAGTGATCGCAGTGTCGTCCGAAAGTATCAAGTCAATGATGCCTCGAGCCGTGGGCCCCAGTGTGCCTCCGCGACGTTGGATCAGTCCCAGCGGTCGACTGAGCTTCAGCCAATCGCAGGGCAAGGCAACCATGCTGCCAGACGCCAACTCCGCGCGCACAGTTGGCTCGGGCAGGAAAGAGACTGCAGAATTGAACTCAAGAGCATGTTTGACCGAATCGATATTGTCGAATTCTGCCACGACCTGCATCGTCAAACCCAGGTGGCGCAAATAGCGATCAATCTCATGGCGAATTCGCAAGTTCGCAGCAAACGCAACCAGGTTTTCATCGTTCAAATCCGAAGGTTGAACCGCTTGGCAGCGGCACAACCGATGGCCGCTAGTTGCCACCAATAGCATCTGCTCTATTCGCCAATCGGTAACGACAATGGTCTTAGATGACTCGGGGTAACTGACCAATCCAAAGTCGACCGCTCCCTGTTCGACCAGCCGATAGACTTCGTCGGGATGTCCAAACTGATACCGCACCTCGGCCTGCGGGTATCGGTCCTTGACCAGGCGTTGCAGTTGCGGCAGGTAACTTAGGCCCACGCTGTAGATGGCTGCAACCGCTGCTCGACCAACTAACTGATTTCCTGACGACTTAACCTCTTCGACCATCGCATCGAACTGGCGTAGCAATTGCTGACAGCCTGCATGGAATTTGGTTCCCTCAGCCGTCAGAAGAAAAGGTCGCTTGCTACGGTCGATCAACTGGACTTGCAAATAGTCTTCCAGCAATTGGACCGCCTGGCTGACTCCACTTTGCGTCATCTCGTTGTCTTCAGCAGCGCGCGAAAAGCTGCGCCGATGGACGACATCGCAAAACACCTTCAGACTCTTCAAATGCATTAGATTCATTTACCCGGCGACTGCGCCCAAAGACCCCTGCCCTGACATTATTAAAAATAGTCATCAACTGACTCCTACCATAATTAGCAGCGATTCAGAATTTAACTGGACATCCTTCGATCGTCAATGGTCGAGAATCCGGAAAAGCCGAATTAGTCCGGACTGAAGAGTAGATCTGAAGCTTCGCCTTGAAAATCTAAAGCCAAGAAGTGCGGAACGGGACAATTTGTGCTGCAGGACACTTTGGTCACAATGTGAATCCTACATCCATTAAATCGCCATGAAGGCCATCGAATCTCCAATATATAAATCGTCACCCACATGCTTTAGAGCTCTGTCCCCTTAAAGCGGTTTGTTAGAGCTCTGTCCCCTTAAAGCGGACAATATTTTCAAAGGCGATGCACTTGAAGACGCCATTCAAGACCAGCAAATGCCGCTGCCTAGTGGACGAATAACATCTTTGGATGGGACTCAGAAACAAGTTGACGCATCTTTCGCGATCGGCAATCGCATCTTCATTGTGGAATGCAGAGCGACATCAAGATCCATCGGCTTCGAGAAGGGCCATCCAGCAGCGATGCGGCAACACAGAGAAAAAGTTGACAAATGCCTTCGCGACGTGGACGAGAAAGCACAATGGCTTTCGGTGCGTCCGAAAGGACGCAACTACGACATAACTAGATTCAGCGAAATCGTCCCCGGCGTCGTTGCGATCAGTGTTGGGTGAAATAGACGACAGTGTTTCTCTCTTTCACGGGATCACAATTTCAAAATAGCCCAGGATACTTCGAGCCGAGCAACCAAGTACCTCCTATAGTGAGTTCAAACATGAGCTGCTCAATGAGATAGCACGTTGTCTCAACATGACATACAACGTGGCAGACGCGAAATCGTCGGGATACAACTATGCCTCAGGCCGGCTCGATCACCA
>DAIRSD010000249.1:0-6944 GCA_036804625.1 Aureliella sp.
TGTTCAATTGGATTTGAACCAGCCCTACGTCGATGCCATCGTGCTGAACGCATACACCGGACCAGGGCGCTATCGCGTTCAGGTGGATGATCTAGCTTTGACAGGCATGATCCCACTGGCGTCGACCGGCGTGCCGTTACCAGTCAATTGGCGACAGCGCTGGCGCTGGCGAGAAGAGGAAGGCGTACATTTTGGTTCGGCACCTCGGTTTCCCACTTGGATTGAACATCAAGGGGAACAACCGGCATGGCTTCAGTCGCTAGGATTTAGCGGCGTGCTGCTGAGCAGAGTTCCGCAGCCAAATGATCTGAAGGTTCTGCGTGAGGCTTCGCTGCAGGTGATCTGTCCGCCGCTCGATTCGCCTGAGGGGTATTCGGATCAGGAGATGTCTGCTGTGAAAGGCTGGTTGGTTGGAGCGGCGCTGAACCGTGGTCAGGCTGAATCGGTGCGCATGCAGGCGGCACAGGCCAAACGTCTACCCGTTGCGTTCTAACGTCCGCTTTACGGTGAAGCGCTGTAGCATTTTTTGTGGTTTGGTCGACTGGCTAGTGAAGTCATTGTGCCCGCGCCGGATCCCGTCTCGGCTGGTCAGGTTGTGGCTAAGCGACAGTGGCTAGCCAAAAGCTTAGAGACCGTGCAAATTCGGGGCAGCGGCCTAGTATCGATTCAATTGGGAGCCAACCCTGCTTTGATCGAGCAGTATCGAGTGATCAGTGAAGTTCTTCAATCGCAGCAGCCTTCTGCCGTGCTGGCCAATCCACTTGGCGTTCGCTACGAGGCAATAGGCGCGGTGATGTCAGGGGCAAAAGGTATCATCTTTCGTAATCAGTCTGCACTGAACGCACCAATCGATGTTCAAGCGGCACAGGATCGAGCCATCGAAGCGGCAATACGTTGGACCAACAGAGATCTGCGTCTTTGGAGCCCGTGGATTCTGGTGGGGCAAAAACTGGAACCGCCAAACTTGAGTCGCCAGGACTATCTGGCTGCGCGCTGGCGAGCCAAGGATTCAGAATTGATTTTAGCACAGGTGGCAACTCAGGAGTCCCAGTGGTCTTTGCCTGCAACCCGGACGGAACCTTTAATTTTGAAGATACAGGACGGTGTCGAAGTGCCGCAAGTGGTTCGTTTGACCGAAGGTCGCGTCGAACTGATGACTGTGGAGACTAAGAATGGTCAGCATCAGTGGAACGTATCCGCTCCGAACCCATGCGAGATCTTCGTGGCCACTCGCAATCCTCACATACTGAATTACGCTAGACGAAGTCTGCAAGATCAAGCGACGGAAATCGCTTCGGATCAACTGGAAGTTGCCAGCTACTGCGTCGATCAAATGGCAGAATTGCTCGGGGCCAGACAGCAGTCTGAATCACCACTTGGATCGCAATCAAGTCCATCGGCAAGACCGATTCATTCTGGTCATGAGCGAAGGTTGGCTGCAATTCAGAATCTTCTGCAACGTGGCTGGCAAGCGATGCAAAATCAACAACCCACAACGGCGATGCGTCTGGCACTGGAGACGCTCGAACAGACTCAGTCGGTCATGCACGAGTCCTTCATGCAGGCCGCTAGCAACATGGCTACGGCCCAGGCTAGTCCTTGGATTCTGTCGCCTTCCGCATTGAAGTACCATTGGCAATTGGCTCAAGCCTGCGCGCGAAGTCAGTGGCAGCCGCTGCCAATACCCGGCAGTCAGTTCGCGAATTTGCAAGAGATGCTTGATCACGGATGGTCCCAACAACGACGACTGGAAGATCAAATTGATTTTCGAGTGGAATTGGTACCCGCATCGTTGGATAGTCCAGGAGGTCTGCGTCTGGCCTCCTATCCCAAACCTACTGCTTCCAAGCAGAAGTCGAATGATGCCACCCAGAGCGATCAAGCCTTGCAACTGGAGTCAATTCCAGGCGGATACGAAGGTGCTTCGTTGCGAGTGCGCAGTGCCGGAGTACCTGCGCGACGTGGGCAGCTTGTGCGAATCACGGCGCAAGCCTACGTGCGAATGGCAAGTGTGCGAGATGCTACGGCGGGATTGTTGATCTATGATAATCAGGCTGGGCCAAGTCTAGGCCAGTTGGTACGTGGGCAGACGGGCCAGCGAGTGCCCGTGGAGCTGTATCGCTTTGTGCAGTCCGATGGTGAATTCCGCGTGTTAGCTGAATGCCGTGGTGCCTGCGACATTCAACTAGAAAATCTTACCGCCAGTATCATTCGCCCCGTTACAGCTTCGTCAGCATATCAAACGCTGCCGATCGATACTCAGTTGTACCCGGAAAAGGGAGACGACCAGTTGACACCTCCGCCGGGGCAGGGAAACTTCCAGACGGTTCCCGTCGAACCGCGCGCACAGTCGCTGCAAGCGGATGGGGCATCCATTCCCCAGCAGCAATGATCAGCAGTGGAATCTAAGTGGATCGCCAGTGGAGTGGTTTGGCGATTCATCACCAGCGGAATCAAGGGGGGCTCAGATGTTGGAAAATTTCTGGTCACAACAACCGTCGGGGCTAGATCCGCTGGTGCGAGACATGCTGGAGATCTGGCTTGCCGGTGTGCAGGCGGTGACACCTGCTGCGCTGGTGCGCAATAAGATTCATCAGGACGGAAATTGGCTGGTGATTGACGATCAAATCGAGATCAATTTAAGTGCTACGGATCGACTAATTGTGGTGGGTGCAGGCAAAGCCTCTGCAGGGATGGCCAGCGAATTGCACAAGCAAATCTTCCAGCACTGGACGCCTTCTCATAAAACTCCAAGGGTCATGGGATGGATTAACGCTCCCCAGGGGACATTCAAGGGAACGCTGCCTGGAATCCATCTACATGCCGCGCGTCCAGCCGGCGTCAACTTGCCCACGATCGCAGCGGTGGAGGGAACCGAGCGGATTCTTCAGTTAGTCGAATCGGCGGGCCACAAGGACGTTGTACTGAGTCTCATGTCAGGCGGAGGCTCGGCTTTGCTAGTAGCCCCGGCCCCCGGAGTTTCGCTGCAGGACAAGCAGGCGGTTGCTCAGTGCGTGGCGGCTAGTGGAGGTGACATTCGCCAACTCAATAGCATCCGTCGTTGTCTGAGCCGAGTGAAAGGTGGTGGATTGGCTCGTGCTAGTCGGGCCGGGCAGCTTATCTCTCTGGTGATTTCAGACGTTTTGGGCGATCCGCTGGATCTGATTGCCTCCGGTCCCACCGTAATGGACCCTCCCGCAGATGCTCATGAGGCCCTCGGGGTGGTGAGCGATCTAAAACTGATCGGTGACCCCAGACTGCAGCCGGTGGTCGCCTATTTGCAGAACATGAATCCGAAAGGGCTAACAAAAAATGTTGTTCCCATGAAGTCAACCCAAGATCAACTGGCTGGCTCCCTCTGTTCTATCGTCCCGCATCGTGATGCGGCGTTAGTGCCCGTTTCGCAGATAGAAAACATCATCTTGGGCAATAACGCAGACGCTGTGGATGCCGCTGGAGTGAAGGCGGTGCAGTTGGGATATCGCTACGTCATGCAGTCGGCTCGACAGCCCGAGGGTGATGTGGCCGACGTAGCTCGAGTGGGCTTGCAGGCTCTGCGGCAGTTGCATCAACAATCGGAGGTCGATTGTTGGATCTCGGGCGGTGAGCCAACCGTGGTGCTGCCAAGCGACGGAGTCGGAAAGGGAGGTCGCAATCAACAGCTTGTACTGAGTCTTCTGAAAAGTGTTTTGTCGTCTGGTGATTCGCTGATCAGCGGCGATTCTGAGTGGGCTTTTATGAGCGCTGGTACCGATGGCGAGGATGGTCCGACGCCAGCGGCCGGTGCGTGGATCAGCTCACAAAGTCTCAATGCTGTGCATGGAAATCAAAACGATATAGCTGATCACCATCGAAGGGCCGACGCATTTCACTACTTTCAACAGCATGGTGGCTTGCTGATTACAGGACCAACGGGAACCAACGTCTGTGACTTGAGAATTGCGATTCGTAGTCAGCTTTTGCACAGATAGCCGTTGTTTCGTTACAATGGTGACGCTGCAAGCGGGAACTGGCCCCGCCACTGGGTTTCTTTATTGGTAGATGGGTAAGCGGATAGGAAATGGATGAGGCAAGGCAACGTATCGCTTGGCTATGTGAACAGATCCGGCATCACGATCGCCAGTACTACCTATTGGCACAGCCGGAGATTACCGATCTTCAATACGATCGGTTGATCAACGAATTGAAATTGTTGGAGTCGCAACATCCAGAATTAGTACAGCCTGACAGCCCGACGCAGCGAATCGGTGATCAAATCGTAGGCGATTTGCTTTCGGTCCAGCATCGCTTGCCCATGCTATCGATAGAAAACACCTATAGTTTGCAAGAGCTGGCAGATTTTTTGTCTCGTGCTCAAAAGACTGTAGGTGATCACCAGTTGTCTTGGGTACTAGAACTAAAGATTGATGGAGTTGCCGCTTCAATTATTTATGAAGATGGCGTTTTGGTCAGAGCAGCTACGCGCGGCGATGGACGCGTTGGTGACGATATCACTCACAACATTCGCACCATAGCTGACGTGCCCTTGCGATTGGGTGGTCGGCCACCCCAATTGTTAGAAGTGCGTGGTGAAGTCTACATGACCAATCACGATTTGGCTCAATTGAATCTTCAACAGTCCGCTGCCGGATTACCGCCCTTTAAGAATACTCGCAACGTGACCGCCGGTACCATTCGATTGCAAGATCCCAAGCTGGCCGCTCAGCGAAAAATGCGTTTTTTTGCTCATGGGATGGGATATTGCGAAGGTGTTCAGGCCACTAGCCATATCGAGTTCTTAGAAGAACTAAAGAGCTACGGGTTGCAGGTCACTCCACACGTTCATGTGTTCGAATCAGCCGAACAGGCGCTCAGCCAAATTGATCAGATTCAGGAGAGCTTGCACGAACTTGACTTTGAAGTTGATGGAATGGTGCTCAAGGTGAATCGATTGTCCGATCGAGAAGAACTGGGCAGCACCACCAAGTCGCCGCGCTGGGTCGTAGCATACAAGATCGAAAAGTATGAAGCCGTCACACAACTGAATGAAATCGTCGTGCAGGTTGGTAAGACAGGCACGGTGACTCCGGTGGCTGAACTGGAACCTGTACAATTGGCTGGCACCACGGTATCCCGAGCCAGTTTGCATAACGCCGAAGAGATCGAGCGAAAAGATATTCGAGTAGGGGATTGGGTAGTTGTCGAGAAAGCTGGAAAAATCATTCCCCACGTGGTTCGAGTAGAACTGCACCGTCGACAATCGTCATCGATCCCCTACTCTTTTCCACAGCAATGTCCAGTGTGCTCGACGGAATTGGTCAAAGACCAAGGCGGCGTCTATATTCGTTGTCCCAACCCGCACTGTCCCGCCAAGCTGCGTCAGCAACTGAGCTTTTTTGCTGGGCGATCCGCTATGGACATTGATGGCTTGGGGGAAAAAATCATCGATCAGTTGCTGGACGCGGGGTTAGTGCAGAACTTTGCGGATCTGTACCGGTTGCAGGAGTCACAGTTGCTGAAGCTGGAACGGTTTGGTCAAGCCAAAGCCGACAATCTGTTGGCAGCGATTGCGTCAAGCAAGCAGCGCGGGCTGGCCAGGGTGTTGACGGCCATTTCGATACGTCATGTTGGTAGCCGAGTAGCGTCCGTACTGGCCAAACATTTTCAGGATATCCAGCGTTTGCAATCTGCCTCGCAAGAGGAGTTGGCTCAAGTCAGCGAAGTCGGTCCGATCATCGCCCGCAGCGTCTATGGATTCTTGCACGGAGAAACTGGGCAGTCCATCATCGCGGGGTTAGCCGAAGCGGGAGTGTTGTTGAGTGAGCCGGATTCGACGAGCAGCTCAACAGGCTCGCAGGGTTTATCGCTGTCGTGAAAAACCTTAGTAGTGACCGGTTCGCTTGTCAAGTACAAACGCTATGAGATTGAACAGTTGATTCTACAACTGGGCGGCAGAGCAGCCAATTCTGTTTCTCGAAGCACCGATTACGTGGTTGTCGGGGAAAATGCTGGCAGTAAGCTGGAAAAAGCCAAGCAGTTGAATGTCCCAGTGTTGACGGAAGACCAATTCCAGCAACTGATCCGTGGTGCTATCGACTCTTGAACATAGCTCCAATTCGCAACTTCTGTCAAGCTGCGCGTCCCTGCCGCCTTAGCTTTTTACGTTCGCTTTTGCTCATGTAACGATCAGACTCTTGGTCCTCCTCGTCATCTATTTCAGGGCGAGACGTGCCAGGCAAGGGTCGAGCGCTGCTAATGGGACGGATCGAGGCGGACGCACTGGAGCTTGAACTTGGACCGTCGTCAGACTGTTCCGTGTCGGGTGGAGATAACTTGAAACTGGACAGCGAAGGTAGTTTGATCTTGCTGAAGGTTGCTGCTGTAGCCGTCCAGGGTAGCAGCAGTAGTCGTTTGGTGCGGCCAGTGGAGCTTGATCCTTCCTGGCGACGGTTTTGTCGTGCCGCCTCTTTTTCCGCTTTCTGAGCGGCCTTGGCTTCTGCTTTGGCTAGGGCTGCGGTTTGCCGAGCAACCTGTTTCTCCGCTTTTTGCTGCGAGGCAGCTTCGCGTCGCTGCTGGCTGCCGGAAACTTTGCGGTACTCCTCAGCATCCTCTTCCGGTACGTCGCGGCCAGGCCACAGTTTGAAACTCCATCGTTTCAACGCAGGCTGAGACTCAGGTCGAGCAGTCGCCGCTGGGGACACTCCACTTGTCTGGGTAGGTCGGGAACGATCATCGCTTGGAACCGGTTTTCGGTTGGACAAGCTAAGAGGTCCTGGCTTGCTGGTAACCGCAGCGGCAGGCCGAAATGCAAGCGCTGAGCTGTTAGCCATGGACTGGTCCGCGTCATCTTCATCCGGATCTTGAGCAGGCTGCTTCTTGCGTCGCTGTTTGGGCTGAGCATCATCATCGGGCTCTGGCCGGCGGCGGAAGAAGGCGAGTGACTGCTGGAACTTCTGAGACCAGTT
>DAIRSD010000250.1:0-1792 GCA_036804625.1 Aureliella sp.
ACTACCGCCATAGCCCGTGAAAAGTGCCCAGCGGATTGCAGTCCGGACAGCCAATCTTGGAGTAGTAACTTCGGCTTGGCTTCGGTTGAGAAGAAACCTCAAAGTTCATTACTCGCGACTAAATACTTTGATTGCTTGAGGAGTTTTTTTATGACCCGTTCCCAACGATCTCTTGCGTGGCTTGTTTCTTTGGTTCTTTTGTCGGCTTCCAGCGTTTCTGCTGGAGTTGTCAACGGAAGCTTCCAAAGCGGATTTGCCGGTTGGACCGGTGCCGGTCCTAATTCGTCTGTTCCAGTTAATTTCATCAATGTGGCATCTACGTCACCTGCACCAACAGACTCGACCTTAATGGCATATCTACACAATGGAACCGGAGCAAAGTCGGTAGCGCTGAATAATGTACTGCTCAATAGCTTGGGTTTACCTGCCAGTTACATTTCCACCAACTTCCCAGGCGCAACTCAGGGTGCAACACTGCTGCAGACTTTCAATTTGACAGCGTCTGAGAACGAAATTGAGTTCGACTGGAACTTTCTGACCAACGAAGACTTGCCTCCGATGGTGGGCAACCGTGACTTTGGTTTTGCTCACCTGCTGAACAATGCTAATGCCATAGTTGGTTCTGCGGTTCTTGATACAAACTCAGTAGGCTTTACCAGTGGACTTGGCGCGGACTACGATCACGAACTGGGATGGCAGACGGTCAGTTTTTCGGGTCTGACACCAGGTGCCACCTACAGACTAGTCTTTGGCGTCTTCGACGTTACCGATAACTTTACGAACTCAGGATTGCTAATTGATCGCATCGTAGCAGTACCAGAGCCAAGTACAGCTCTACTGTTCGGCATCGGATCATGCTTGTGCTTGGCAAGCCGACGACGGCGCTAGTATGATGGCCCAGCGAGAATCGAATTAAAATTGAGAAAAGGGGAGGCTTATGGCCTCCCCTTTGCGCGTTGGGTTAACCTAATCACTATTGTTGGCCAAGCATTCGCTTGAGCGAATCGCAGCTTTGATTGATGAGCGCTTCGGGGTAATGCGGATAGGGGTGGAAGTATTCAAACGTCAAGTATCCCTCATAGCCAATTTGGTCAAAAGCCTGAATGACGGCTGGCCAGTTGGTCGAGCCATCTAACAGTGGACGGAACGCTTCCAATGAGAAATCCGTGCCTTTCTTTGTGAACTCTTTCAAGTGCACGTTTTTGATCCGCTTCCCTAAGATGGGAATCCAGTGTTCGGGGAATTGAAATAGCATGATATTGCCTGTGTCAAAATGGACTCGAACGTGGGGGCTTTGAAAGCTATCCACAAACTGCACCATTTCCATAGGTGACATCAGAAATCCATTGAAGAAGATGTTTTCCATATTTAAGTAGACTCCCAACTTCTCCGCTTGTGGTAGAAGTTTAGACACCGCCTCACGCGCTCGACGATCACAGACATCGTTGGGTGTTGGTTCGTGTTCAGGACGCCAGGGCATGTGAACCGCACCGGGGACGACCAGAAGATTTTCAGTCTCCAGATCATGGGCTGCCTGAGTCATCAGTTGGGCTAATTCCATGGCTCTGTGGCGTTCATCAGGTTTATTACTTGTAAGAGGATAAGGCCAAAAAAGAAACGAGCACAAGCCGCTGATGGCGATTCCGATTTCTTGTGCCATGCGTCGGATGTTTACATAGTCCTGGGTCGTCGCCTTGGGCGACAGATCACTTTAATAATCAAAGAATATCTCAATAAAGAAGCATAATACCCCCATGGCACTTTACAAACACATCCCAGGGATAATAGGGTA
>DAIRSD010000250.1:1802-6937 GCA_036804625.1 Aureliella sp.
AGCTCGATACCGTCGAATCCAGCACGCTTGGCCATTTCCAAACACTGCCGTAGGTTCTTCCGGTCTGGATAGGGAAAGGCCCACAAATTGATCGACTTCTTCATGCCGTATCGCTTGGTGGCTTGCGTAAGTTCCATGAGTTGACTTGAGGGCTGGGATGCTGCGTCAGCCTGCCCGAAGTCATTTGCTCCTGTGGCTGCACCGGTGGCCACCGAAGAAAAAGCCGCATACGCAAGCAATTGTCGACGATCAAGACGATCGAATTCCATGGTCGCTCTCCAAGTCGTTAGTGAGATCCCCAGTATCCGCAAACAATATTTAACCGCAAACAAAATTTGCAGAGTGGGACAAGTAGGGCCGATGCAAATAGACGTGCAACATGGCAGTTTGAAACAGACGACTTTGACTATAACGAAAAAGCCAAAAGCCTAACAGAAGGCAGGCCCAAGCAATCGATGGATTATCGAATCTGATGGTTCGGTTGGAACTGCACCAGTAGATCCGCATGAAAGACCCACGTAGTGGACTTCGCCAGAAGTCTGATCTGCTTATAATCAGACCACAGTGGCATTCAGGTTGTCGCCCGCCGTTGATGGTTGTAGGGAATTCCATGCTAAATGAACTTCAATATGCCGGACTTTGCAGCCAAAGTAGGCTTTCCTGGCTGGCGATCCTGGCCTTGACGATGCTGGTTGGTTGCAGGGACCAGCAGATTCATCGCGCTTCCGAAACCTTGGCTGGCCGCACCATGGGCACCAGCTATACGGTTAAATTCATCCCCAAAGAAGACACGCCGGATTTGACCGAGGTCAGTAGACAGGTGGTGACCGAGCTGGAGAAGGTCAACGCCCAAATGTCAACTTATCGCGCCGATTCGGAGCTGTCCCGATTCAATAGAAGTCAATCAACTGATTGGTTTACCGTTTCGCTGGAGACAGCGCAAGTTGTCGAACTGGCTCTTCAGTACCATCAATTGACCGATGGCAGTTTCGACGTGACCGTTGGGCCGTTGGTAGACCTTTGGGGATTTGGTCCGGCACCCGAACCCATGCAAACTCCGACCCAGCAGCAGATTGCAGAGATAATGCCGCTTGTGGGTTCCGGTAAGTTGCAGGTGCGAATGGACTCGCCTGCTCTACGAAAAACAGTAGCGGGGCTTCGAGTCGATCTGTCTGCGATTGCCAAGGGGCATGGCGTTGATCGCGTGGCAGCAGTCTTAGACAGTATAGGAATTGCGGATTATTTTGTAGAAATTGGTGGCGAGATACGAACTCGAGGTTATCGCCATGACGGTCAGCCTTGGCAGGTTGGTATCGAACGCCCAAATCGAAACCAGCGAGAAGTTCATCAGGTCATTGGACTTTCCAATCAGTCGATGGCTACCAGCGGTGATTATCGCAATGTGATCCAGTTGGATGGCCAGGAGTTCTCGCACTTCATGGACCCCAGTACAGGCAGGCCAGTGCCCTTTGAGATTGCGTCGGTATCAGTTATTGCCGACAATTGTGCAGTCGCAGATGCGATTGCCACTGGGCTTATGGCGGCTGGTTTTCAGAAGGCTACCAAGCTGATCGAAAAGCACAACTGGGCAACCTTGCTGTTGGTTAGGCGCTCCGAACAATTTGAGTCGATCCTATCTCCAAGATTTGCTGAACTGGTGCCAGATGACCTGCAAGAGGATTCGAGTACAACGGCTCAAGGATCGAAATAAAAAATGTTTATAACCGTGTTTGTTATTGTACTTGTTGTCTTGCTGGTTGTTGTGGCAGCTATGTCGATCGGTGTTCTAGCTGGTCGTAAGCCCATTCAGGGTAGTTGCGGCGGGCTGGGTAGTTCCACCGGTTCCTCATGTTCGATGTGTTCCAATCGAGAAAATTGCACCGAAGCGCCAAAGGCTGTCCAGGCCCAGTGCGGCGAAGAGTAGGTATTTTAATCTAGCTGTTTCATCACTCCTTGTCGGCATCAGGCATGAGCACTTTACTGGTCTGTTTTGCATCGCTGATTCTTTTGCTGATCGCTTATGTGACCTACGGCAGATGGCTTAGTCGCAATCTGTTTGAACTCTCCGGTGACACGCAAGTTCCCAGCAAGGCTCTGCGAGATGATCAAGACTTTGTGCCCACACCCAAAGGTGTAGTCTTCGGGCATCACTTCACAAGCATCGCAGGTACAGGACCGATCGTCGGGCCGGCGGTGGCTGTATTTTGGGGATGGCTTCCCGCTCTGGCATGGGTCGTTTTTGGGGCCATTTTTATCGGTGGCGTTCACGATCTCGCCTCACTGGTCATATCAGTTCGCAACCGGGGACAGACTATAGGCGAAGTGGCTGGTCGAATGATCACGCGGCGAGCCAGAATCCTGTTTCTGTCGATTTTGGCTCTAGCGCTATGGATTGTGCTGGCTATTTTTGGTTTAGTCATTGCACAGATTTTCAACTTGTACCCACAAAGCGTTCTTTCGGTTTGGCTAGCGATGCCTTTAGCCATGTTTGTCGGTACATGGACCTATCGGCTTGGGCGGCCTTTGCTAGGTCCATCCTTGCTTTCCTTAGTGGCGCTTTATGTGGCCGTCTATGCGGGTGTTTACTATCTGCCAATCGAGATATCCGCAAGCGAGCATGGAGGTTACTTGAATCCGGTAGTGATTTGGACACTACTGTTGCTGGCCTATTGCTATGTAGCTTCGACATTACCGGTTTGGCTTCTGTTGCAACCGCGTGATCTGGTCAATAGCCATCAACTTTTTGTAGGGCTTGCGGTTCTCCTGGTAGGGCTTCTTTGGGCCGGTCTGACAGGAGCTACCGACTTATTTGCGTCGGCCGACCCAATTGCGACCTCGGTGCCCAGCGATGCACCGCCCATGTTGCCTTTTCTATTTATCACGATCGCTTGCGGTGCCTGTAGCGGCTTTCACTGTCTAGTCAGTTCAGGTACCAGTAGTAAGCAGATTGCGGACGAACGAGACTCGCAGTTGGTTGGTTACGGATCGATGCTGCTTGAGTCTGCATTGGCAGTTGTCGTCATCATGGCTTGCACGGCTGGCGTCGGCATGGGGGTACTCAATAAGAATACGGCCATTACCGCCTTGGCTTCGGTGGAACCTGACGTCTCTTCTAGTATGATCCACGTTGGAGCCCCAGTGTCCTACTCGCGTGCAGTGGATGCTCAGGGCATTCCGATCAAAGGTCGTCAGGCCTGGAGCCAATATTATCGTGTATCGGAGGATGGAGCAGGATGGAAATCGACTTCATCGCTGCCGGTAGTGCTGCGAGCCTTTATCGAAGGTAGTGCAAACTTCATGTCGGTCTTGGGAATTCCAATCGAATTGTGCATCGGAGTGATGGCCGTATTGGTCGCCGGGTTCGCAGCCACTACCTTGGATACCGCCACCCGATTGCAGCGTTACGTTATACAGGAGCTAGGCGGACATATTGGTTTACCCACACAGAACAAGCATGTGGCCACCTGTCTGGCCGTAGGCGTTGCAGGCTCGATAGCGATCTTTGCAGGTGAAAAGCCGGGCAGTGGTGGAGGAATCTTATGGCCGCTGTTTGGTGCAACTAACCAATTGCTAGCTGGACTTGCTCTGATGGTTGCCACGATCTATTTGTGGCGTAGAAGTAAGCCAGTTGCCATCTTGGCCATCCCTGCTCTGCTGATGCTTTTGATACCAGGTTGGGCGATGACCTATTCCTTGGTTTACGATTGGATTCCGCAGAAGAATTGGCTTTTAGTAGGTTTTGGAAGCGTCATCTTGCTTCTGCAGATATGGATGTTTATTGAAGGAACATTGATCTGGAAACGCTCCAAGGGAGTCCTTGAACCGCAATTAGAACCTTTGCCAGAGTCAGCACCCAGAAGGTCATGAACCAGCGTGCGCGCCAGCCATACGTCGAGTTGCATTGCAAATCGAATTTCTCATTCTTGGAAGGCGCTTCACACGCTGACGAATTGTTTAAAACTGCAGCCAGTCTAGGCTACCAGGCACTGGCTATTACCGACCGCAATAGCCTGGCTGGTATTGTTCGTGCGTATGCCGCTAGCAAAGAGACGGGGCTTCGGCTGATTGTTGGAGCGGAGCTTCATCCAGTCGACGGACCGCCGCTGGTTGTATGGCCAGTAGACCGCTCTGGCTACGGTCGGCTTTGTCGGCTGTTGACCCGAGGTCGCCTACGTCGCGAAAAGGGAGCCTGTGAACTTTCCTGGCGCGATATTGCTCAACTGAACCTAGGACTGTTGGCCGGTATCTTGTTGCGCCAGCCTGTGTGCGATGAATTGCCATCGGCCGAAATGCAGTATTTCGATGACTCGACGGCGCTACCTTGGGAAAATTCAGACGCTCTGGTAGTCAATTCTACTGAATCTCATCGCGTTGATTCTGTTCCCAAGGCTGTCAGCACTGATCAGCCAGATGCCTTGATTGACATTCTTGGGGACACACTGGGTTTCACGCAGTTGGGTCAGTTGCCAGTGGACGTTTTGCCAAGCTGCGAATTCGACTTTGCTTTGGATTGTGGCTGGCTGGATTGGTTAACGTACTTTCGTCACCTTTTTGGAGATCGCGGATATCTGCTAACCGGCCTGCATCGCGGCGTTGACGATTGTGATAAGCTACAACGCCTTAATCGATTGAGTCGCCAGTCGTGTGTTCCGCTGGTCGCCGGTGGGGATGTGTATTACCATTCTGCTGATCGATCTGTGCTGCACGATTGTCTGCTGGCGACGCGATTTAATACTACGATTGATCAAGTTGTGGCTCAGCGCTTGCCAAATTCTCAATATCATTTGCGTTCACTGGATCGACTGAAAAGCCTTTATGCAGCCCACCCTGAAGCTCTGTCGCGAACGCTAGAAGTTGCTGAGCGTATTCAGTTTTCCCTAGATCAACTGAAGTATCAGTATCCTACCGAACTGGCTCCGGACGGTACGGCCCCAATCGATTACTTGAAAAGATTAACTTGGGAAGGTGCCAAGCGGCGCTATCCAAACGGAGTTCCGCAGAAGGCGATCGACCTGCTGCGCCATGAGATATCTTTGATTGCCGAACTACGTTATGAAGCGTACTTTTTGACGGTTTGGGACTTGGGTCGTTTTGCCCGCAGTCGCAATATCTTTTGTCAAGGTCGCGGATCGGCA
>DAIRSD010000251.1:0-6926 GCA_036804625.1 Aureliella sp.
GAGCCAATCGTTCGCTGCATGTGGAAAGCAATCCGGTGGCGGGCGAGCGAATGGCTGTTGCTCGATTGACGGGGACACTCTTTGGTCCGCCCGTCCCCTTCGGCTTTAGCTGGACCAGCCAGGACGTTGCGAAAGTTCTACCACCCGAAAAGTTGAAAGAGATGCCTGAGGGCTGGGAAGAACTGTGGACCCGCGTGGTGCAGAAAGCTGCCGATGACAACTATCAAGGCGACCTGCAATTGTTGCGCCAGGCCGATCCCGTGGATCAGGCTCAGGTATGGTACGATTTCTTTGATCAAGTGGGGGTCAGTGAACCACCGCGTCAAACCTGTGTGATGATGACTTTGACGCAGCCGGCACGCCGCAATTTGGCTCGCGTTGTGGGACGCGGCGTTCTTGGTAAGCCCACGGGTCGGATTTATGAACTGGCCGAAGAGTGTGGAGTGGCTTCGCCGAACAAACCTGTGCTGGCCCCGCCACCATTTAATCTCTTGGTTAGTCAACCATTGGTAGCCGAACCAGTCTTGCGAGTGGGTGGACCGCCCGTAGATAACGTTGCGATCGACGAAGAGGGAACGATCACTCTAGTTCGATTAGTGGGCTACTCGCTGGCCATGGGAATCTTTCTCAGCTATCTGCTGCTACGTTCCGTACGATTGATGATGATGGTTTTCTTCGTCGGTGGCGTTAGCGCCATGGCCAGCATGAGCGTGGTATGGTGGAGCGGTCAGGCCGTCGATGCTATCCTGCTGACGATGCCCTCGCTGGTTTATGTTTTGGGGATGTCGGGCGCAATTCATGTGATCAACTATTACCGAGATTCGGCGATTTCCCATGGCGTTTCAACGGCTGCTGATCGTGCACTAAAACATGCTCTGGTTCCAGCCACGTTGTGTGCGGTGACAACAGCCATTGGCATGGGATCGTTGGGTTTTAGTAATATCATGCCCATTCGAAAATTTGGCATATTTTCGGCAATTGGCGTGATGGGTACGCTGATGTTGGTCTTTGTGTTTCTGCCAAGTGCATTAGCCATGTTTCCGCCCAAGTTGGCGCAATTGCAAGGCGCTGGGGCTCGCATCACGAAAATAATCGCAAGCTGTTGGGAAGTTGTTGGCAGGTTTCTGATTAGGCGTCACTGGTACGTCAACATTGGCATGGCAGCAGCCATGGCTTTTATGGCGTTCGGTCTGTTCAAGATCCAGACTAGTGTTCAACTGCTGAAGTTATTTGATCCTGACTCACAAATCATACGAGATTATGGTTGGCTTGAAGATAAATTTGGTCGGCTGGTTCCGATGGAACTTGTGGTACGATTCCCTGAGTCGCTGCAAGCGCCTACGGGACAAAGCAGCACCTTGTCCGAGGAGCAGGTTCGGCAGGCTCGCACTCAGCTAACCCTGCTCGAACGCGCAGAGGCGGTTAAAAGAATTCAAGACACCTTGCAGGCACGTTTCGGCTATTCTGGCGAGAATGTCGTTGGCCGAGGCATGTCGGCGGTAACCTTTCTGAATAACCTGCCAGAACCCTCTTATACCTATAGTCCCGCGAGAAGTGGAGCCAATAACTTGCTGCTCAGCAAACGTGATGAGTTGCTGGAGAGCGAATACATGGCAATTGAGGACAGCGAGCACTCTAAGAACGCTGAATTGTGGCGCATTAGTTTGCGCTTGGGTGCGCTAAACGATGTGGATTACGGCCAGTTTGTCGGCTCGCTGCGCTCGACCGTCGAGCCGATAGCGGCAGCCTATCGTTGCCGCAAGGCCGTTTTGGATTCGGTAGTGGCTCATGGTGGTGACCAGCTCAAGGGCCGCGTTATCGTACTGGGGCGATCGCGGCCGCCTTTGCAGCGGATCACTGAAGGCTCTGATGGCGATTCTAGCGTTTCGGTTGCTAAGACTTCGTCGGCATCGGAGGATTCCCTGGTGTTAGCCGAAACCTTGCGATCTTGCTTGATCAATAACACGATTCAAAAGGTGGAGTGGCACGATCCTAATAAAAATCCCTTGACGGAGGGGCGAGCGACCTCGGAGAAATGGGCTCGGTATCTGTCGGAGTTTGATTGCGTAGTCTTGCTGGAGAGCCACTCCGACTACGACGTCGACTTCATTAAGTCGAATTCTACAAGCTTCGTTGATGCCAGTCGCATGTTGGCTGAGATACGGACGATGAGCCGAGGAGCTAGAGTGGATGACGGTTCGCCCGTTGAAGCCTCAGCTCACCCAGGTGAAATGGATGTGGTATACACGGGCATCATTCCAGTTGTTTATAAAGCTCAGCGGACACTGCTGATTAGTCTAGTCGAAAGTGTCGCTTCCGCCTTTGTACTTATTTTTGGAGTGATGGCATGTCTCCTGTCGCCGGCCACGAGCCTTTTGGGTGCCTTTAAGCCAGTCAATCTATTGCAAGGTCTGGCCAGTGCAGCCGTCTCGATGATACCCAATGTATTTCCCGTTGTCATCATTTTTGGATTCATGGGACACGCAGGCACTTTGGTAGATATCGGTACCATGATGACCGCTAGTGTTGCCCTAGGCGTAGCCGTTGATGATACCATCCATTTCTTAAGTTGGTTCCGGGGTTGTATACGGCGTGGGATGAGCCGAACTGAGGCTATTTTCGATACGTATCGGAATATGGCACCCGCAATGACTCAGACGACGATCGTAGGTGGTTTAGGTTTAAGTGTCTTTGCGCTTAGCACTTTCACTCCAACGCAGCGCTTCGGAGTGCTGATGCTAACACTGCTTTTCGCTGCGCTTGCTGGCGATCTCATTTGGCTGCCCGCACTGCTGGCTAGTCCGTTAGGTCGCTTTTTTTGTCCTAGGAAGACCGACAAGCCAAGTCCACCCAGCGATTCTTCTTCGCCGTCGAGCGGTTTGCATGATGACAGCGCTGTGATGGGTACTAGCTATTTGCCGGTTGAAAGAGTTGACATGTTGGGGCAGTCAGAGCACAAGGCGGCCGGGGGGAGTATTGCGTCGACGCCGACAGCATCCATTCCTGCCCCGAAATTGTCTAAGTCCCAAAGGGCTAGGAAACGAACCTGACAATTGCCTGATTGAAACCGCAGCACGCCTCGCGAAGTAAAGTTGGTTTCCCAAAAATTAAGGCTAAGTCTTATTTGTGGTCCGCTTTAGAGTCTCCCGCTGTTAGGCGCGGCTGTTTTGTTGGCGACAACGTCACTGGCTCGTCGACAGGGCAGACAACTCCGCAACTGACTATGAACTGAATCGCCTGGTCGACAGAGACGTCCAGATCGACCACGCTGGATTTCACAACGTTGATGGTAAATCCCGTCATAGGCATGGGCGATGTAGGGATGAATACTGACACGTAATCTTGGCCCGTAGTCTTCTTGAGTTGCGGAAAACTGTCTCCTGTAACGAAACCTAAAGACCAAATTCCAGCTTTGGGATATTCAACTGCGATAGCCCGAGTGAACTGAATGTCTCGTTCGGAGAAGACAAAGTCGGTTACCTGTTTGACGGAGGAGTAGACATTGCTGACGATTGGTAACTGGGTCACGATCCGCTCAAAAGTGTTGAACAGAAATCGTCCGACACCGGCAGCAAAGAACCTGCCTACAAAGAATAGAATGCTAAGTACTAATAGTAGCAGAAGCGGGATTGTGAAGCTGCGCGGCATATACCTAAGTTTGACGTAGGCGTTGTAGAAGTCCCATGTTGACAATGGGCGCTGCATGTCGCTGGGCAGTTGATCCAAGTTGGCATTCACATGGCTAATAATATGGCTTGGCATATAACGTCTTCCTATGGGAGGCTGGACGTATTGGAAGCCTTCGTAAGTGAATCCCTTATTGGGTTGCTCAGGGTCGATCAAAGCCGAACCGGCTGGGCGCTCATCTACGATATCTGCAGTTGTGGCGACCAATGAAAAGCGGATAGCCGACTCTAGCGGTTTCAGCACGTACTGTTCGACAGCGTTCAGCAGCCAGATCAGCAGTAGCAGAGTTATCAGTGGTGGCGCGATGATGCTGATGCCGCGCCAAATGACATGCCGTAACGGTGAAAATTTTCTCGGTTGCAGCGGATTGACTGGACTGTGGTTATTGTCAGTAGTCATCAATAGACAGCTTGAAGAAAGTGTGAAAATTCAGAGGATATAATGCAGATCAGTGCCCTACCAGCCCGTGGCGCGAGCTACGACCAGCGCGCTGATGTCTTTGGCTCGGCAGCCGGAAAGTTGCCGAGCCACTTCGTTGATGGTGGCCCCACTCGTAAGCACATCGTCGACTATCAAAACATGCCTTCCAGATAACGTTTTGGGGCGGTTGCCTTAAAAGCTCCACGTACATTTTCTCGTCTTTCCGCCAGCGACAACATGCCCTGTTTGTTAGTTCTGCGGATTCTGCGGACTGTAGCGTTGGCAACTGGCCAGCCCGTCAATCGGGACAGTGATCTGGCCAAGCTAACGGCCGCCGGAGCAGCCTGCGTAAAGGCGCGGCTCCAATGGTAGGGGACAGGCAGAAGCACCGGTCTGTGCTGCTGGATGTCCGGAAGTCTACTGTTTAGCTTCACTACCAAATGTTCAGCTAGAGCCTGCCGTAGACCTTCGTAGGAGCGACTTTTGCACTTGATAACTGCTTGTTGAAGTGGTCCGTCGTAAAAGCCTAAGGCAATCACACGCCCAAATCGAAGTGAATGCTGGCGGCACCGAATGCAGTCTTCGTTGGGTAGCACTTCGGGAACAGGCATCCCGCATCGCAGGCAGCAGGTCTTGATTGAAACCATTTTCTCCAAACATGTTTGACAAATCCTGGTGCCCTGATTGACAGGTGAGCCGCAAACGGAGCTTTCGGGAGGAAAAGCCACTTGAGCAACTCCTCGAAGCATATGTGCCGACCCGTTTAGGATGTTTGCCCTCAACCACGCAGCGTTAGCCTGGAATGATAGCAGGGACTTCGTTTTGCCCTCGTCGGAAGGCATTTGATTCCAGTTCATCACACATCCTTCCTCCTGAGAAAAAAGTGCAGATGCTTCGCCGGGAATTGATGACATGCGCGAGATTAGGATATATGCAGTTTGAAGTTGATTCGCCTAGTTCTTACGATCGCGATCCGCCTTGCTTGCCTGAAGCTGCAGGTACTGCGCGCGGAAGCTTTGCTTGGGAGCCGAGGGCAGTTCCCTTTGACGGGTCCAGGTATTCAGTCGATTGTGAGTCATCCAGCGAGGCAGGATTCGTAGTGAAAATCTGGCTGACCAACCCAGTGCACGATAGAGAGTGGGATTTCCCAAAACAATTCGGCCCAGCTTCATGGAGAAGCGTTTGAACCAAGGAATCAAAAGGCTTTCCGCTAATTCACTACGCCACGCTAGCAACTGGTGGTGCAAAGGTATTTTTACTGGACATACGTCGGTGCATGAACCACACAAAGTGCAGGCGTATGGCAACGAGTGGTTACGCTGCGAGTCCTGCGCGGGCCCTAGGACGCTGCCAATTGGCCCAGGGACCGTGTTGGAATAGCTGAAGCCACCGCTGCGGCGATACACTGGGCAGGTGTTCATGCAGGCTCCACAGCGTATGCACTTGAGCGCTTCGTGATAAGTCGCGCTAGCACGCAATTTGCTGCGACCGTTATCGACGATGACAATGTGCAATTCGCCGCCCGGCCTGGGACCATGAAAATGCGATGTGTACGTGGTGATTGGCTGTCCTGTTGCACTGCGTGCCAATAATCGTGTCATGACAGCAAGATCGGCCATTCGCGGTATCAGTTTCTCCATCCCCATGCAGGCGATGTGCAGGCTGGGCAGCGAGACCCCCAAGTCTGCGTTGCCTTCGTTGGTACAGACCACCAATCCACCCGTTTCAGCAATTGCAAAGTTGACACCGGTGATGCCAGCTTGCGCACACATAAATCGCTGCCGCAGTTCCTGTCGCGCGGCCCGCGCCAGGAAAGTGGGATCGCTGTTATCCGCCGGTGTTCCAATGCAGCGATGAAAGGTCTGCGAAACATCTTCCTTTTTTAGGTGGATCGCGGGCAAGACGATGTGACTTGGCGGTTCGTCCCGCAACTGCACTATCCACTCGCCCAAATCCGTGTCGGTTACCTCGATGCCATGCTTCTGTAGATACGGATTCAACTGGCACTCCTCGGTCAGCATCGACTTGCTTTTGACGATCCGTGAGACGCCACGATCAGCCAGAAGCTGATGGACAATCCGATTGTGTTCGGCGGAATCCCTAGCCCAATGCACTCTTGCGCCTAAAGCGGTAGCCTGCTGTTCAAACATCTCCAAATAATAGGGCAATTGGCCTAGCACGTGGGATTTGATCTGCGTTGCCGTTTCTCGCAGCAGTTCCCATTCGGGGATCGACTGAGCCATTCGATCACGCTTCTGACGCACAAACCAAAGTGCCTTGTCATGCCAGTGCGCTCTATCCTGATCGGCTACAAATCGGTTAGCTAACTGAGCGTGTTCAAAATGGCCCGTAGAATGCATGGTCAAATCCGCGAACTGTTACTAAAAGGAAGACCCAGCATGATTTTAGTCACTTCCCGAAGCTTTGAGAATCCGCCGACGGTTTCTAGGTAAAGTCAAGTTTGCAAAGACACAGAGATCCGGAGGCGCTTCTTGCATAGTAGCCAGGTTGTCGGAACATGGATACATTGATTACCCGCCATCGGAACAAAATCGGGGAGCCTTTGATCGAGCCCCAGCGAGCCCATAAATACGTCTTACTGTTGGATCGCTGGAACACGTTCACTGCAATTCAACTTATTCCATGTTAAATTTTGAATCGAACGACCAGTCAGTGACCTGATCGAATCCAACTGTTAGGGCTATGATGAAACCCAATCATGGTATAACTCGCAGACAGCACGAGAAGTTCGATGACGCTGCGTCCCGTTTGACTTCGATTTGTCATCTGTGCTTCGAGCCGCTTGAGTGCCGTCGGGT
>DAIRSD010000252.1:0-6909 GCA_036804625.1 Aureliella sp.
ATCTTTCTTGTCCAATCGAGTAAAACGAGTGCCAGCGTTGATCATCGGCTCGATCGTGAAACACATGCCTGGCAAAATTCGTTGCTGACGAGACTTTCGATCTGGAAAATGCGGAATGTTGGGCGGCTGATGAAACACCTGACCCAAGCCATGCCCAACGTATTCTCGCACAACCGAGAAACCACGCCGATGAGCCTCACGTACGATGGCATCGCCGATCACACTGACGGTACAGTCGGGCGTCAGCGCGTCGATGGCTAAATACATGCAGTCAAAAGCAGCCTGCGTCACAGCCAGCGCTTCTTTGGAAGCCGACCCAATGATGAAGGTTTCTGATTGATCACCATACCAACCATTCACAACGGAAGTTAGGTCGATGTTGATGATGTCGCCTTCGCGAAGCGGCTGATCGTCGGGAATCCCATGGCATATCACATCATTGATACTTGTGCAGCAACTCTTCGGGAATCCCATATACCCCAGCGTAGCAGGTGTGTGGCCATGATCCAACGTGTACTCGTGAACCAGCTTGTCGATTTGCAAAGTGGTGATTCCTGGCCGAATATGCCCTCGAACTTCGTCCATCAATTGCGCATTAAATTCGCAAGCGACTCGCATCTTGGCACGACCATCGTTGCCCAACAGTAGGTTCCGTAACTGCTTATCTTGCTGCAACATGAATCACAGGAAAATTCTGGGATCAAACCCGTCTGAGAATAGTTTGGTAGAATGATTAGCGGCAAACCGACAGCATAATCGCATAATCGTGATGACCAGTAGGCACAACCTGATTGCACGATCTGCGCTCTTTGTCCGAGAAAGAATTATAGACTGAGATAGTGGATGTCGCCTAGGCATTGCTGCTGCACTTTCGCGCTCAGTCGAACGCGCATCGGCGGGTCGTAGTGCTGGCTGATGTTGATTTTTGGAAACACCTGCAAGCCGATTCGTAGTAATTCGACCACAAGTCCAGTCAAAAATCGATTCCAAGACTTTATTGCAAGCCATTACCAAATAAGATGTTACGAAAATTCGTGGCAGTCTGCAGCTCGTTCGGTTTGGCTTTTGCGTTTATCGCTCTGACCCCTCAGATTGACTCCTAATGGTCCGTATCGACCGCCAGGAGCGTGCTACCTCTGCAAACCGGTCAGAATCATGCGAGCCATTGAACTAGCCGAACTGGCTGCCACCTTTGCATCCCATTCCAGCGATATGCTTGCGCTCAAATGCTTTCCGAGCCGGCAAGCGCAACAAAACTACTGGTTGGCCGCTCGGTTTCGCCACGATTACTGGAGCAGTCGCCTAGCCGTACATCGCCATGACCTCAAATGCTGCAATATGGCGCAGCGGTCTCGCAGTTGGCTACAGATTATGCCGGTTATGGAGGAGGTCTTGGTCGCCGAGCCGCTTGCCAGGACAATTGCATATCACGGTCGATTGCTTTCAGAATACTTGGGGGAAAGCGATCTTGCGGCGCTATCTCAAAGCGTCCTGACCAGCCATGTCGAAGCCAGACATCGATGTTTGCATTTAATCGTCTTTGGCGAAGGCATGGGCACTGAGCACAATCAACGGCTGAATCAAATTCGGCGGTTGTTGGAATCTTATAACGACGATCTGCTAGGGCAGATGCACCCGATTGGCCATTTGGAGCCCTTTGCGTTTGAACCTCTTAACGTGCAGCAGTCGCAGGCTGACTATAAGCCCTCGCCTCAGTGGCCAGTGAGCACTCAAAAACTGCATCTGCTCCATCTTCGCATGACGCTGCGAATCGCGATTGCTCGGAAGCTCTCCGTCATCACTCCAAGCCCTCAAGCCAATGCTCGGATCGGAATAGCCGCGCTTGGATTGTTACCAACTCAGCTATTTGACTCTCTGGGAGTTCCACGCACACAGCGTTCGGCTGGTATGATCGCCCCGTCGGCTGAATCGTCGCCTGTCAAACACAACGAATCTCTAACCAAGAATGTGTCCCCCTATCCTTGCCAACAGCCTCAGCGATCCGCGTCCGAATCCAGTTCGATGAAAGACCGTCGTTGGTAAATCTAAGCCGAACAAACATACGACAAGGGCAGCGATGGTCGCATCTCCGCAGTAAGACGATTTAGACAATACAATTTCTAGGGCGACTCGCTGAGCGCTCGACGCAGTTCATCAGCCAGCCCAGCCACGTGCGGTTCGTGAACCATCGTGATATGATTTCCGGGGACAGTATACTTTTGAACGTTGTCACAACGATCACTCCATTCGCGATGAGGATTAAAGCGAGGCAGAGTTACCGTCTGTTCTGCCCTAAACACGCTAACACAACCTTGATAGGGTCCTGGCTTGTACGCCATAACCGCTTTCATGTTGCCCACGAACAGATTAAGGATGCGCGTTGCCATAGCATCGTCAGCCTGATCGGGAATCAGCTTGGCTGGCGCGCTTCGCTCGCGAAAAACTGCTAATTGCTCACTGGGTCCTTTTCGCACCACATCCAGTATCCCTGGCCCTCCTCTTGGGAACATAGCCGTCATGATTGCCAGCGCATAAACGACGCCACTATCAAGCAACGCAAGGGTTTTAACTTGATGCCCCGCCTGTTCAAGGCGTCTGGCCATCTCGTACGCAACAACTCCACCAACCGACCAGCCCCCCAAACAATAGGGGCCATCAGGCTGGTGAGCCAGTATAGCTTTCACGTAACACTCCGCCATCGCTTCCACCGATTGCAGCGGCGAGCAGATACCGACCAAACCTGGCGCTTGCAATCCAAAAAAGGGCTGGTCTTCGCCCAATCGCTTGGACAACTGCATGTAGCACATCACGTTTCCTCCCCCGGGATGGATGCAGTAAAACGGATCGCGGGAACCGTTGGGCTGAATAGCAACCAGCGGGCTCCAAGATTCAGGATCAACGCCTTCGCGTAACAAAATCGCCAGCTTTTCGATCGTGCGCGCTTGAAAAATTCCACCGGCTGGCAACGGATAGACTGTCTCTTGTGCCACACGAGCCAAAAGTGACATTGCCAAAATCGAATCGCCGCCAATTTCGAAGAAGTCTTCGTTGAGCCCAATCGGCTGGCGTTGCAACAGGTCTTCCCAAATGCGTGTAAGTTGTAGTTCCAACGCGTCGCGCGCGGTGACTGCATGATTTGAGTCTTCGAATAACATTCAAACGATGCCTTTCTCAAGAAGTTGCACTGGCCTGTCCCCAAACAACATGGCAGGCGGCCCAAGAAAGCCCGACCCCAAAGCCTGCTAATATCAAATTCTGTCCAGGTTGAATTCGCTGATCGATCAGGTAGTGCTCCATGGCTAGCGGTATCGATGCGGCAACCGTATTGCCAATCGATTCCAAATGGTACACCATTTTGTCCGGCGATATTCGCCCGATCGCGGCCAAATTCTCTAGCATAAAACGATTGGCCTGATGAAAGATATACCAATCGACTTGCTGGGCCGTCAGGTCGGCCTTTTTGAGCAGTTGTGAGATCGACTTGGGGATCTCAGTCAGAGCAAAGGTGAAAATTGCTTGGCCGTCCATGAATAAACTGTCCGCATTGCGTACGCAGCCTTGAGCATCCACCTGCTGCTGGGCGGTTTGTTCCGATCTCGGCTGCCGAAATCCGCCAGCAGGCACGATCAAATCACCCGCTTTCGAGCCATTCGTTCCCAGCACAAACTGGCCTATTCTTCCTTCAGACCGGGAACAACCTACCAAAGTGGCTGCCGCGCCATCGCCAAAAAGCGCCCGGACGGTACGATCCTGAGGATGCAGTATCTTGGAGTAAGTATCGGTTGTAATCAAAAGCACGTTTCGCGCTTGGCCTGATTGGATCAAACTAGTACTCAGATGCAACCCGCCCACAAAACCACTGCATCCAATGTTCAGGTCCAGTGCCGCCAAATGGGAGCCAAGTTTCAGGCGTGCCTGTAATTGGCAAGCGTTGGAGGGAAGTAGATGATCAGGCGTTTGAGTCACTACGATCAGATAGTCGATCTCCTGCTTTGGTACGAAGCCTCGCTCCAGAAGTTTGCTGGCAGCCTGAAACGCCAGAGCACAAGCGGTTTCGGCTTCGGCAGCAATGTGTCGCGCAACGATACCGGTTTTTGCAGCGATACGTGGCATATCCCAATCTGGGTGTAGGCTTGCAAGATCGTCGTTTGTCACGACCTTGTCGGGTAGACAACCCGCAATACCCAGAATTTCCGCTTGAAACATCATTGCCCCGATCAATGAAAACCTACCGAACGACGCAGCGCCCAATCCATCACCGGCTGCGGTAACAAGCTATCTCCCAAGACGGCACTCCAAGTTCGCCATCCCACAGAGTCGCGTGCCCTGGGACGCGATGATTGCAGGGCATGTTTCACCGCTCGAACAACAGGTTCCACGGAAAGCCCAGTCCGATCCGCCTTTGCACTGACTTTCAGAACTTGTTGAAATTGCTGGTCGTACAGTGAAGCTGTCTGATCTACCGCATGACGCGACTTAAGCGATCTTAAATCCTTTGCCAGTTTACTCCAAATCCCCGTCGATACAGCATCTGGTTGGATGATCGAAACGCGGATACCCCAAGGGCGCAGTTCGATGCGCAAAGCATCTGAAATGGCTTCCAAAGCGTGTTTCGATGCCGAGTAGGCCCCATAAAAGGGAGGCGTAATTTGCCCGCTGATAGAACCTATCATGACGATACGTCCACCAGCCAGCCGCAATAGCGGTAACATGGCCTGCGTCACAGCGTGCGTCCCTAATACGTTGACTTCCAGTTGATTGCGTACCTCATCAGTCGACAACAGCTCCAATGGACCCGGCACTAGTATTCCCGCATTGTTGACCAGTCCCCACAAACCGTTGTTTGCCGTGAATCGCTGCAGGGTTTGTGTTGTCAATCGAATGGATTCGGGGCAGGTTACCTCCAACTGAATGGGCTCGATCCTGGTAGAACCGAGATCTCGCAGTCGTTGGACATCCGAATCTTGACGCACGCTCGCGAACACACGATAACCGCTCGCAGCAAGTTGCTGAGCGCAGGCCAGACCAATGCCGGTCGAACAGCCGGTCACCAGTACACAGCGTTCAGCTTGCGAGACAATATCGGGCATCTAACGAACTTTCAACATTTGGCGTTGGTGACTGATTTCCAATAATTGACTTTGTGGCGGAGTACTCAGTACTCAGTACTCAGTACTCAGCAAACGGCTAAACGCTGGCTGCTGCGTTCACCGATTCCGATTCCCTTGAGTACCCATACCGATCGAAAAAACCCGACCATCTTGCAATGATCTGATCGCGTAAGCCCAGGTCCATGGTGTGCCGGTTCGTTCGGTATTCGGACATTTGGGATGCATATTTTCGAATTTCGGTGACCGCGTTGTCAAACCCTTCCATTTCTAAAGTCCGGTAGATCGTTTGCAATTGCCCAACCGGATCTTGCACCAGGTCTTCATAACGTAACTCGCAAAAACGGCCCTTGGAAATTGTCTTCAAGTCATCCGGAAGATCATCATACATCACCTGAAAATTATCCAAAACATATTCACTTAAGTGCTCGAAACGTGGTACCTGCAAACCCTGATAGGCAAACATACGTCGCCAAGTGTGCACGGTCGATGCGTAAACCTCGAAAGGGTCTCGCACGATATGGATAAAACGAGCGTTGGGATACATCTCCAGCAACGCGGAAACTCGATAGGAATGCAATGGATTCTTAAGCACGATGCGTTTAGGCTGACGAACTGTCAATGCCTTCAAAAATCCGTTCAGGCCGTTCTGCCACTCCTTTCGTTCTTGAGTCGAAATCGACTTCAGAGACCGATACTCAGGATACTGAGGAGGTCGATTCGGAAACAGAATCGTAAAATAGGGCGACGGCAAACCCAGGTTACACAACGCCCACTCGTCTTCCTGAGGCGTATCCCAACCGATTCGATCGTTATCCATGGGCCGTTTATCAGGAAGTGCAAAGCGAATCAGACGCTTTAGCAGCGGTTCCGTCACCAGAAAATGGTTTGCAGCAAATCCGGTGAATGTTGTTGGGTAGGTATGTTGAGGATCACAGCACAAGAGTTCGTGCAACAAGGTTGTTCCCGAGCGCCAATGTCCTAGCACAAAAATCGGAGTATCAACCAATTGAGTCTCTCGAATCTTTGCTCCAAACCAAATACTATTCACTGTCTTCAGGACTGAATTAAACAGACTGATCATCATCAGCATACAAGCCATAGGGATGCGGGATGGCGAGATCTGGAAACGATTCCGCGCTAGCAGCCTGCAATAGGCTAGAAAGTGAATGCCCGACCAGGCTCGCAAATGCCAGGGTCGATCCTTGCCTCCAGTTAGTCCGTCTCCACTTGAGCCCTGACCACCTGAGGCCCTGGCGGTCGCCAGATGCTTGGCTGATTCATTTTGCAAGACTGCCGACCTTCATGAGAAAAAAAGAAGTAAAAACGCGCAAAACCTAAACAAATGGAAAAACGGGTAGATCCAATCTTCGCATCACCAGAGATTCGGGCGATTTTCTGGACAACGAACTGGGGACTCGGGCACAGATTGTAAGCGTTTTTCAGCGGGAAAAAGTCGTTTTTTGGTTAAATACTACGACATTTCCTGACAAAATCACACGGCACCAACGCAGAATCAGGACAATGTACCGATGTGGCTCCGATTTTCGGGAAAATTGGAAGGACTGGTAGTAGATTGTGCCCCAGCCCATCTTCCAAAAGATGTGTCAATTGACGTCCAGGAACTTTTCGATAGACGAAGTAACCTCTTGACTTTCGGGATTTTCCTTTGTGCCAAATCTGGCGACGATCTTTCCGTTCTTGTCGATCAAAAACTTGTTGAAATTCCAGGTGCTGTCGCCACCGAATTCTGGGTTCGACTCTTTACTGGTCTACAAGGTGAACAAGGGGTGCTGGTCTT
>DAIRSD010000253.1:0-6874 GCA_036804625.1 Aureliella sp.
GAAATAAGGTGCATTTTCAAGCCTCCGTAAGTGGGTAAATGGAGGCATCCGTGCAATAAAGCCCAATGTTTCTAGCGTAATTCCATAAATTCCGGTGTCTAGCGCTAGATTTAGGTTCTAGTACCGCAAGGTGTGCAGGTTCGATTCCTGTCAGCCCTATTTCACTTTCCATCAAGGACTTGCAGCAAGCGGCTGTAAGTCCTTTGTGGGTACAGACACTGGCATTTGGAACATATGCGCAAGATATTCAAAAACTGTCCCGATTTTTGATATTTTAGACAACAAGACTATTCGAAAACTAGGAGAGATGCGTATAAAATAGAAGAGCAAGTGGTGCCGGGTAAGCCGGCTTGCGATCGCTCTGAAAATCAGCACATCTTCCGTTGAAAACACACAGAAGGAACCAGTGATATGGCCGTACAGCTAACAGAATCAGCCGCCAACCAAGTGAAAAAGTTCCGTGAGCAGCACCAGCTTGGTGAAGACATGTATTTTCGAGTGGGCATTTCCGGAGGCGGATGCAGCGGATTTAACTATGCTTTGACTTTTGATGACAAATTTGATGCGGCCAGCGATAGCCGCTACGACGTTCATGGTGTGGCTGTGGTAGTCGACAAAAAAAGCGCTCTTTACCTGGATGGTGTGACCATCGATTGGCACCAGAGCTTGGAAAAGCAAGGCTTCACGTTTGACAATCCTAACGCGGTGAAGACCTGCGGCTGCGGAAGCTCTTTCTCAGCCTAACGGCGAATTTGCTTCTTAGCTAAAAGTCCCGTGGGTTTCTACCTGTCGACTTAGGACTTAACGAATGGATCAAAAACTTCGCGACCAAGCTTTGGCTTGGTCGTTTTCGTTGATACTCCTGATTCCCAAGTATTTCTACTTGGTCGATACCAGCGATCTGTTCTGAGCTAGCGCATTGGTTATCATAGCGTCTTGTAGATTCGCGACAGGTTCCTGATAGTATTCGCGGCAGGAGATGGCTGGCTGCTTAGGAGAGTGTACGATTGACTAATACAATAAAGATCATTGGAATCGGCGACGATGGTTTTGAAGGGCTGACTCGACAGGCTCTGGAGATCATCCAAAGTGCCGGAACGGTTATGGGCCCGACCAATCTGCTCGGCAAGCTACCGGCTGGCTCTTATCAAGCGGTTCCGCTATCAGCCGATCTGGATACAGCGGCTAAGCATATTGCCGCTGCGACTGGCAACCCCCTGGTGATTCTTGCCAGTGGTGATCCACTGTTTTACGGCGTAGCCCGCTACCTGTGTGAAAAGCTGGGCAAAGAACGTATCGATGTCATTCCGCACGTTAGTAGCATGCAGCTAGCCTTTGCTCGAGTCAAAGAAAGCTGGGACGAAGCCTACCTGACCAGTCTGGCTTCGCAGAGCCTGCCGCATGTGATCAGCCGTATCCGCATGGCGCAGAAGGTCGGGCTGTTTACGACCGCACAGGCTACTCCCGAAATGGTGGCTCAAGCGCTCCTGGATCAAGGACTGGACTATTTCACCGTTTATGTCTGCGAGAACTTGGGATCACCTGACGAGCGTGTAACGCGTGGAAGCTTGTCGGATATTGCGGCTGAAAAGTTTTCCGACTTGAACGTCATGATTCTAGTGCGCAAGCCCGACGTGCCAGACCGTCCAACACCAATGATAGGCAAGCGTCTTTTCGGAAACCCTGATGAGTGTTTTCTACAAAGTCGCCCCAAGCGTGGCCTGCTTACTCAGGCCGAAGTGCGTGCCATCGCCTTATCGCAGATGGATCTGGGGCCAACCAGTGTTGTTTGGGACGTTGGCGCGGGAAGCGGATCGGTAGCCATCGAAGCCGCACAGATCTCCGACGGTGGCCAGGTGTTTGCTATTGAAATGGACCCGCAGGACTACAATTTACTGGTTGAGAATTCTCGCACTTTTGGAACAAGCAATTTGACACCGATCTTGGGCGAAGCTCCCGAGGCATGGAAAGACCTGCCCGACCCTAATGCGGTTTTTGTTGGTGGTACTGGCCGAGCTGTGGTGCAACTGATCGAGACCGCTTGGACCCGACTGCGCAGTGGGGGTAGACTTGTAGTGCATGTTGGCAGTTTGACCAGCGTGACGCAGGCAGAAGCAGCGCTGCGTGGACTTGGCCAAGTTCCCAATGTGCTCATGATCAATCTTGCGAGAAGCCAAGAACAGATGGAATCGCTAAGACTGGAAGCGGTCAGCCCTACCTTCTTGCTTTCGGCGCGCAAGCCATGACGCAGGCCGCCCAGTACCTGGATGTGGTGGCTGTGGGTGCTCATCCAGACGACGTGGAAATCGCCTGTGGAGGTACTCTTGCCAAGTTGGTTCAACAGGGGTATCGAGTGGGCATTATCGATCTGACCGATGGGGAACCCACGCCGCGCTGTGAACATCCCGACATTCGACGATCCGAAGCGATGGCTGCGGCGGAAGTGCTGGGGGTCCAGCGGCGAATATTGAACCTGCCCAATCGAAGACTGTTCGATAGCTTTGAAGCTCGTGTCCTGCTGGCCACCGAATTTCGGCGATTGCGACCTCGCATCGTCATCGGCATAGGCAGAAAGACTCCGATGGCCTCACCCGATCATTATCAAGCGATGCTAATCACCGATGCTGCAGTGTTCTATTCTAGGCTGAGCAAGTGGGAGAGTCATTTTGAACAACTGCCTCCGCACACGATTTCGGCGCAAGTCAATTTTCAACTTGGATTTGATTCGTTAGCAATCGCTGATTTGGCTCATAGCTTTACAGTTGATATTTCTCAGCAGCTCCAGCAGAAAATCAAAGCCATTCTCTGTTATCACACTCAGTTTCCCGTCGATCGAAGCCACATTGCTAGGCGAGTCGAAGGTCAGGCGCTGGCCGCTGGGGCTGCCGCTGGCCTTGAAGCTGGCGAGGTCTTCGGCGCGACGCGAGCCTTGGGCTGCCAGGACCTTGTTCGAACGCTTTTACCTAGCTAACCCTGAGGCGGTGTATGCGACTGCTGACACTAGTTCGCCCGCATGTTCACGCCTATCCGACTTTGGACACCGCTCTGTGGTTCTTGCAATTGCGATGGCTTGCGGTCGTTGGACAATTGCTTACCTTGGCGGTCGTGCGGACCAGCCTACACATTCAATTGCCGTACAGCGCGCTACTGGTATTGATTTCGCTAACCGCTCTTAGCAACTGCGCTTACTGGTATTGGTTGGCACAGTTGCAACGACGCGGTTGGCAAGGGGCAGACCGCTTGCCATCGGGGCGAATGATCACGGCGCTGATGTTTGTAGATGTGGCGGATCTAACTGGTCTGCTATATCTGTCGGCCGGTATCGCCAATCCGTTTTGGTTCTTTTATTTTGTCAATATCGCTGTCGCTGCCGCCGCAATTACCCCGACTTGGGCATGGTTGCTTTGGGGCTTTACCGTTGCCTGCGTCTTCGTGCTGCTAAGCTCACAAATCCAGCCTATTGGTTTGATCGAAGGTTCGTTGCGTGGACAGCTTGAACAGGCACGAGGCTGGACGCTTATTAAGTTAGGGCATCTGATTGCCTTCGTAGCATGCAGCGGCATTATCACCTACTTCATTACGCTGCTGACTGGCGAACTGAGAAGGCGTGAGCAGGTGATTCAAGAAGCCGAACAGGCCAAGGCTCGCAATCAGCAATTGGAGGCACTTGCAACACTGGCTGGCGGGGCTGCTCACGAACTGGCCTCGCCGCTAAGTACCATAGCCGTCGTAGCCAAAGAGGTCGGCAGATCATTAGACAAGCTGGCGGCTCCACCCAACGTGATCAATGATTTGCAGTTGATCCGATCAGAACTGGACCGCTGCCGCAAGATTCTGGACCGCATGACCACCGCCACGGGTGAAGCCGCTGGCGAGATCCTAAGAGCGATCACGATCGAAGATTTCTTCGCGGAGACCATGCTTGGAGTTCGTGGGGCAGACCGAGTCCGAATTCAAATTGACCCGCAGGTGAAATCACGCAATTTGCTGCCCGTACAAGCTGCTGCTCAGGCTTTGCGAAATCTTGTACAAAACGCTCTAGATGCCAGTCCTGATGGCACTGACGTACTTCTGGTTGCCCAGACTAGCGATGCACAATGGCTGATTCAGTTGCTGGACAAGGGACAGGGCATGTCCGAAGATGTCATCAAACGACTAGGAGAACCCTTTTTTACAACCAAAGAACCTGGAAAGGGAATGGGTTTGGGAGTCTACCTAGCTATGAACGTATTTAAAAGACTAGGAGGTAGCCTGGACTTTGAAAGTCGACCAGGGCAGGGGACCACCGCTCGAGTCCAACTGCCGATTGCTCAGCAAAGACACCCCAAAAACCGTCCTTGACAGGCCTTTGACTGCTAGCCATACCCCACGAATTGCTGATAATGGATTTTGAGGTCGGAATTACAAAGCCGTTGAAAAACTTAGACAAGCTTGGACCAGATGCAATGAACTCAGCAGTCGCCTCCGGCAAACTAAATCCCAAAAGCATTTTCTTGGTCGATGACAATATTGTGCTTCGGGATCGTTTGGCTTTGGCCTTTCAGGAGCGCGGTTTCGAAGTCAGCGTGGCAGGTAACTACGACGAGGCATTGGCGGTATTCACCTCCCGACCTACAGCTCTGGCAGTGTTGGACCTGCGCATGCCCGGCAAGCCTGGATTAGTCCTGTTGCAAGCCTTGAAAGAAATCTCGGACGAGACCAAGTTTCTCATTCTTTCCGGGTTTGGATCGATCTCTACGGCAATCGACGCAATCCGACTGGGAGCAACCAATTTTTTACCCAAGCCAGCCGATGCGGACGATATCTTAAACGCGTTTGCCCGAGCCGATCAGGAAGTAATGCCACCGGAGGTTGACGAAGAGATCCCGGTTCCCACGTTGGCTCAGGCCGAATGGGAGCATATTCACCGAATTCTGGCCGATTGCGGTGGGAACATCTCGGAGGCGGCCAGGCGACTGGGTATCCACCGGCGGTCGTTGCAACGCAAGCTTCGTAAGCGAGCGCCCTGAGTTCCTGCACCTCCATGCAATTTAGATCCGGACGTCCAGTATCTTCTGCCGTTGCCCCCTGTCCTAGTTGGGGACATTCTGGCATACTATTGACTCAGGATTTCGGCACTTTTGGGGCCGACAACACGACCAACTAAGTCAATTTAATATCCAGTATATTGCCAAAAGTGTCAATAAAGGCTATTAAAGCAACATTGGCCATGCGGGGCCATTGGTCGGGATCAATGCTAATCTTTGAGGACTTGGAGGACAAATTAACGTGTACAAATTACTGGACACCGACCTATTGGAACTAACGGGGCGGCAATCAGAAGTTATTGAAATAGCCATGACTTATGGGTTTTCAGGCATCAACGTGGACATGGTCGACCTTTCCAAACGCTGCCAACGCAGCAGCTTTGAAAACGCTGCTCGTTTCTTGCTCAGCTCACGGCTACGAATTGGAAGTTTTAAGACGCCCATCAGCTTGGACGATGACGATACGGCATTTGCAAACAATTTGGAGCAATTAAAGGAAATAGCGATCATTGCCGGCCAGTGCAAAGCGTCCGCCGCCTTGTTGGACGTGCCTGCCGGCACCAATCGACTGCCTTACCCTGAGTATTTCGAGGTTGTTCGCAGGCGTATCGACCAAATTGCTGAACTATTGTCTAGCCAATCAATTCGCCTTGCACTTAGGTTAAATGCCATTGGCGAAGTGGAAGAGAAGCAGTTTAAATTTGTTCGTGAGATCGACGGATTTTCCGCTCTGGTTCGTTCCTGCACGTCGCGAAATGTGGCGATTGCACTGGATACTTGGAACTGGCACTTAGGCTCCGCAAAACCGCAACACCTGGATGCCATTGGCCTTGATCGTATCGCGCTGGTTTATCTGGCGGACTGCAAGGAAGGTGTCGATGCAGCAGCGGCCACGGCGGAAGATCGCCTTCTTCCCGGCGCAACATGTGTAATCGACAACGTTCAGTGGCTTAAACTAATCGGCAACCGCGACCTACCCGTAGCCGCTTACGGTGCCGCTGCAAGTGCGACTTTGACACGAGATGCATTCATTTCGGCAGTCCAGGATTCGCTAAACGATACCCTGCTTGCCGCTGGCATTGCGACTTCGTCGCGCAAGCCGGGTACCCTGGCTACTGCCGGTGCCACGGACGAATCGGAAGATTCCCAGTAGCGTTTTTGGTCGGCGATCCCAGGAGGTCAATACGGCTTGACCTCCCGGGACCGTCTTTTGACTGCGAAGAACTATTGCAATTGCTACCAGATGGAAGCGTCCATTTCTCAGTTAACCAAACTCTCTGACTTTCCATTTACCGTTGAACCAAGTCGCTCAACAGTATTTAGCTTTACAAGTGCAACCATCCGCCATGGTAATGCAACCATTCAGCTAGCTTCATCGGCTCGCTGGACCCACCCCACGTGCCTGCATTAGCGATTGATGGACTGATCTTGACTGAATGAAGGCTAAAGCCATGGTCTACTGGCTGGATCTCTAGCGTCTTCAATTACACGAGGACGATCCACACAAGCCACAAAATTTCATCAGTTCAGTAGGTAAGCACGTAAAATGTCCCATCATGCACGACGTTTCTTGATTTCCATTGGATTATTCCTGAGCTTCGCAGTCAATCCTTTGCATGCAGGGCTGATTACCTTCAATGTCGACCTCTCGGGGGTGGATGAATTCGTCGATAACGCGTTGCTGCGTATATATGGAACCCTGACGGTAGACCCTGATTTACCAATCACTGCGGCGGGCATTTCCTCTTCCCTGACTTTTCAGCGCGATTCCCTGGCTCCAATTCTATTGCCCAGTACGCCGGAGGTCAGTGCTTCGGTTACGGACAATTTGGCATGGGCCGTCTTTG
>DAIRSD010000254.1:0-6829 GCA_036804625.1 Aureliella sp.
GCGCCGAATCAGATCCTCCGACCAGATGCCTAACTGATGTTTTCTCTCGAAGCTGTTGCTGAAAACTCGGATGGCTGACTTCCCAAATCGCTCGTCCGACCGCAAGAACCCGTAGCGAATCTCTTCAGTTTTACTATCGGCTGTTTGACTAACGCGAAAGCTGAAGACATGTACCCGCCCTGGACGCTCAATTGCCCTCAGTTGAATGTCTGCAACAACAGTATCTTTCAGGTTGTAACCTTCCTTGGCTAACCACTGACTGATTTCTCGCTCGACGGCCCCATACTTGTAGAAGGAACCGAACAACCGTGCTACCAGAGAAATTGAAGCTTTGAGCATTGGAAATTGACCTGATTCAAAAAACATGAAAAGCAACTTTTTATGGAACCATAGTCTTTGGACAACTGTTGTGGTCAGTAAAATATCAACGAGTCTTCAAACAATGAGACTAGTTTCGGTTCCGTTAATCCTTAGCTTGTCGAGGCTGAAAAATTGATTTGACGTTTAGGAGTATAGGATATTCGGTTTAAAAGTTGGCGCTAAAATTGCAAGGTATTTGGAAGATCTGACACAAAAGATTGCAAAATGGAGAGAGGCTTGAAGCCCAAATTACGACCGATTCCAAGCCAGCTACAACTGTTTCAATCGCACTTTGATCAACTCTCAACCCTGATGATCACCCATTAGTTGTGCTGGCCAATAAGATGGACTGGAGCCGGTGTCAAGTCGCACTGGAAGATTGTTACAGTCCGGATCTTGGAGCCCCAGCTTAGTCGGTGTGTCTGATTGTCGGCTTGCTGTATCTAAAACATGCCTTCATCCTGTCCGATGATGCAGTGCTGGAACGCTGGGTAGAGAATCCGTACTGGCGATACTTCTGTGGTTTCGAGACGATGCAACATGAAGCGCCGATACCTCCACAACGTTGACCAAATGGCGCAATCGAGCGGGAGCAGAGCGTCTGAAGCTGCTCTTATAACACACGATCGACTTAGCTTTGTCCGGAAAACCGCCTTACAAAAGAGCAGCCGCCAACGACCTCGGGGTAATTGGTAGGCTCGATACAACACGCAGTCTGGATCGCTGATGTTAATAACACCGTTGAGTTGATATTGCTTCATCGACGCGTCTCCATCTGCTGGCGAACTCATATGAACCACCACTGGCTGAATCTTCTGCGGTCGTCGCTGATCTTGGTGTCGGAAACGCTTAAGTTGTCCCGCAAATTCTTGTGGTCGCGACGACATCGCTCGCTGCAACAAAGCACATTATCCCATACCTTGGCCCACTTTCTGCGCCAGTCGAAGGGGCGACCGCAGTGGATGCAGACTTTGCAGGGTAGATTCGGTTTTTTTTGGACCATTTGTACTGCCGAAATTGATCAAATTCAACTGCAATCGGAATTGACATCGGCATACTATACCACGTCGTGAATTGACCCAATGCCGACATCCGACTTCAGCGTCGAATTTAAGCACGGCCAAGCCTGGGCTAACACCTTGCGGCTAATCAGCCGGAACGTGTCGCTGCGTGAATACCAGGTCTTCATCAGAATCTCAGCCCCGACTTTGATGGGCTAACTTTTTATACTTAACTTGGGGGACCGTTCAGGAAAGCAAAGATGCTTAGCAAGCGAGCAATTGATGGGGTCATTGAAATGGCTTGGGAAGATCGCACTGCTTTTGATACGATCAAAACGCAGTTTGGTCTTACCAATGGAATGGTGATTGAATTGATGCGTCGCGAGTTGAAGTCCTCGTCATTTCGTATGTGGCGGAAACGAACTGCAGGCCGCAAAACCAAGCATATTGCAAAACGAGAGTTCCTGGTCGGTCGCTTTTGCTCGACAAATCAGAAGGGGAGCTGATTCCGTGTTGACGTTCGTCATACGTCATTGGCAACCAAAGCTGGGATGATCCGATTTGAACGAAAGCTTGTGAAATAATGACCGACCACTATCTAGGCTGGGATGTAGGAGGTTGGAACTGCGAAAAGAACCCGAATAGTCGCGATGCACTATGCGTGTTACGCGATTCCGGATCACTCGAAGTTGTCGGTTCCATCACCCGAGCTAATCTGCGGGACACGATCAATCGTTTCGACACCCTGGACAAGATGGTAAACAGTTTTTGCAATGCAGAAATTGGGGCAGGCGATCGATTGTACCTTGCCATCGACACGCCTTTAGGATTCTCAAGAGCCTTTCGACGGCTGATCTGCGACGATGTGAATGCGGATGAGATTCCGATCGACAACGCTCAAAACCCATATGTCTATCGTCAAACGGAAGCATGGCTGTTCGAACGTGGATTCTCGCCCCTATCTGCGGTCAAGGACATGATCGGCAGCCAAGCGACAAAGGGAATACACTTATTGGCCAAAACGCGATTGCGATCGAATGTGAATGTTCCCGGTGTTTGGCGTAGTAGCGACGAACGCATAACCGCTTTTGAAGCCTACCCGAGCCCTTGCAAAAAATCGCGTTTGATTCACTCTTATTTGGATAAGTTGCAGCTAAGCAAGGACTTGCATCCGGATCAACGCGATGCTGCCGTTTGTGCGATCGTCGCCTATCTCTACGCGAAATGCTACCATCAGCTCGTTCCACCTCCAGCCGGAGTTGATCCTCGCGAGGGTTGGGTTTGGATACCTGTCGACGCGATCCCCAGTTGAATATGACCTATAGAGCAAGCCATGAGTATCTGGAAATGCCAATAAAGCGAATAAGAATCAAAACCTGCGATCGTTGTATGAGGCCTCATGAAGTGCTATATCGGGTTCGTGTTGATGAATCGAAGAACTGGATTTTTGTCTGTCCGGAATGTCTTCTTTGGGTAAAGGACGGCAATCCCTATTACATGTACGGAGGGACGTGTAAGAGCAAGAAACGGCATTGAACTCGCACATCGGCAACGACGCTTGATCGATGCAACAGCGATGTCGATTGGAGTAGGCCGGCTACACAGAAAGAGTGAGTCAGTTCAGCAAAGGGCCAAGCGTTCTCGAGCATCCTTTGTCGAAATGCGTTATTCGATCAATCGTTATCCTGTTCCGGTTCCGCCCAGACGCAACCGTTTCCTTCTTCGTCGAGGTCAACATGGATTATATTGGCTCGACAGCAGACAGGACAGTCTTCAACGTATCGTTGACTTGTGCCTTCCGAAAGATCGAGCGGAATGACAATCTCCTCACCACAAGAGTCACAGATATAACTCCCCTCTTCCTGAGACGATCCCTGAAATCCGCCCGATGTTATTGATTGGCTATCTGCTCGCAGGTCGTCATCAATCGAAGGAAGCATCTCACCAGAGACAAGCAGTCGGCAAGCCCAAAGCATCACCGATAGTGAAGCGTCGTCCGCAAGCCGATGATCATCACCTACCTCGATCAGCGCGTCAAATCCGAGCCCACTCACAGCAATCAGTTCTTCGCTATCCTCGAACGGAATCACATCATCTTTGCGGCTATGCAAGATAATCGAGCTCGGTTTTAGCGTCTTGATCGATCCCCATTTTTTCCAAGCGGGACACAAAAGCACCAACGGCGTGTCTTCACAATCGATATTCATCGCCACCGCCCCGCCCCGTGATGAACCCACGACGACATCAGGCTGATTCAGATCGTATTCTGCTTGAGCGGTTCGCAAAGCTAGCTCGAAGTCGTCATCGTCGAGCTTCGGATTGACGACTAAGGGCCCATGCTCTTTTAGATACGTCGGCTTGACACCGCCCGGAACCGAATGCCAACCGTGAAGGAATAGGATCTTCATGTTTCATCGAACCCCAGAGGAATCTGAGATGTCCACCTTTGAATTGCAAGAGAGTGAACTCTGCTTTACTTGGTTTTTAGAGTCTTTATGTTTATAATACGCCTTGGTCCGGCTACCCGAATGACAGCCGTAGGTGATCCACGTTCGCAAAAGAGCGAGCGTGGCAAATTCTGAACCTGCCGAGCTAATCCGATTGGCATTTGCTGCAGTAGTAAAGAGCTCGCGCGGCCATCTCGGTTTTCGTCACTTTCGTGCCACAGGCGGGGCACTTAGTCTTCTTGTAAATGTTCAAACGCTCGGAGCTTGTCAATCGCGAAAAGCTCTTACTCGCGGAATCGCGACTCACTGTGATGATTCTATTGTACTTCACGCCTATTTCGAGCAGTTGTTTGGTCGTCTCCCAGAGAAGATCAAACTTAGTTCTTTCCAACTGATTGCAGTGCAACCCAGGTGGTATTTGAAGCAAGAAAAGAATCTCGGACCGGTAGATGTTGCCGACACCTGCAATGATGGACTGGTCCAGTAGCATAGCACCGATCGGCTTCTTGCTTCGCGATAGCCGATTCCAAAGCAAGTTCGGATCACTATCAGGCCTTAACGGGTCTTGGCCAAGCCTCTCCCGCAAAATAATAAGCTCTTGCCTCGACAGCAATTCGCATTGGTTGGGGCCATTCAGATCAAATCCGTGCGTCTGAGCAACCAGCCGCACTCGAACCGCCCCTTTCGGCTCCGGCATGGGCGTCTCGAATAGTCGAAACTTGCCATAAAGGCCAAGATGGATATGCAGCACCGTTGTTCGACCAAAGTAGTACATAAGATGCTTGCCGTGGGCTTCAATCGACGTTATCTTCTTGCCAGAAATCGACCGAGCTTCCATCTCAAACCGACCCTGAGGGGATTGGACCGAGACCTTTTGTCCAACAAAGTACTTTATGTGGTCTCTCGCTAAACGATGAATCGTGTGGCCTTCTGGCATAAGCTAAATCTTCTGCTTTCCGAGCAGTCCACTTTCATTGCGCAATGATCTGGTCACGATGGGTCTACCTCATTGAAAAGCGGCAAAGGCTTGCATTCTGTCGATACTGGCGTATTTTTCTTCTTTGCTTGGGTCGGTATCGGATCTCGCTTCTTTCGCGACCCATGTTTGACCATGACTCGCTTAGCTTCGGCGATCGCGGAGGCGGACTGCCGAATGGCGTATATCTTTTCTCGAGCTGATTTGTATGCACTGCGATGATCGACAATTGATTTTGGATAATTCTTGCCGATGATACAGCCAACGCTTGACTGCAAATCCATTGGCATCCGTTGTGGTTCCGCTAGATACTCATCTGGTACTTGGGCGAGTTCGGGAACGAATCCTCGGATGAAGAGTCCTTTCGGATCGTGGTCAAGCACTTGCTTGGCTGGCGAATAGATTCGTATCGTGTTGATTCCGGTCGTGCCCGATTGCATCTGGCACTGCGAGAAGTGGATACCCGGTTCGAAATCCAGAAAGTGCTTCGCGAGATAAACGGCAGTCGGACGCCAGTGCAGCCAGAGGTGATTCGAAGCGAATGAAATCAGCATGGCTCGCATACGGAAATTGATCCAACTGGTTTGATGCAACGCTCGCATGCAAGCATCGACCATCGGATATCCAGTTTCGCCTCGACACCAAGCTTCGAATCGCTCCTGATTGAAATCGTTCTCTCGTAAGCCATCGTAGCCTCGATGCAGATTCTCAAATTCGAGCTGTGGTTCATCCTCCAGCTTCTGCATAAAGTGACAGTGCCATGCCAACCGCGATGAGAACGACTTCAACGACATGCCCCACCGTGAATCGATCGTTCCTTTCGGGAGCGACCGTACTTCGCTTTGACGCTCGAGCAGTCGTTGATAGACCGTTTTTAACGAGATGCAGCCCCATGCAAGGTATGGGCTCAATCGACTGCATGCGTCAAAGCTTGTCACGGGACTGGACATGCATTTTTGATAGGCGGCACCGCGAACGTGAAGAAACGAGTCGAGTGTTTGAATAGCGAGCGATGATCCACCGACTTGTAAGTTCGCCTTTTCAATTAAACCTGATCTGCTATCCGCTTTTGGTAGCCGCAATCGATCGGCGATCGCTGCGGTGTCAAGCGGGAAGCCCCAGTTAAACTGAGCCGGCACATGGATTCGCTTCGGTCTGGGCGTGATGGGTTCCACCATCCTCTGTTGCCAATTTCTTGCCCAACCGTTGCGATCCCTTAATCGACGCACAACGCCGTTTTGATGATACTCTTTCCACTCGACTCGATTTGCCTTGCACCACTTGGCAAAACGGCGATCGCGATCGTATGTCAGCCTGTTCCCAGTCTCTTCGTGTGAGAAAGGCGACCGGATAGGAGTTTCAGCATGGATTTTTTGGAAAACCTCAGGAACTTCACCGACGCATATAGCCAACTTTCCGCCGAGCTTCGCGAGGCCATCTGATACTTCCAACAAAGATTCGCAAATGAAGTTGAAATGAGACCTGTCCATCTCCGGAGTTGCCCACAATGTCGGCTCGAAGACATACAGGACGACAACGCGCCCTCGATGGCTAGCCTCCCAAAGCGGTCTATGGTCGTCAATTCTGAGATCCCGCTTTAGCCAAACCAACTCAATCGCATCTTGCATTTTCAGATGATCTCGTTCCGGATTTGCTATTGAGAGAAGCTGGCTTAGCCCCTAATCACCCGTCCTCAATCGTAAATCTTTCAAGTCTTGGTCTGGGTCTAGCTGGCACGCCCTAGCCCACCGAGTTCGCAAGGTTCGAGAAATGCCCTGCGCCTTGAAAAATCCTGTCATCGAGAGCGGCTTCCGCGTATGACTCATCGGTTTCCCAAATGCGCACGCGAACCACACGTCCTTCCCCGTTCGGGAAAAAATTCGGCGATGCTTCCTCGAGCAGGTAACGAGCCATGTTTTCCGCCGTCGGATTATAAGGCAGTAAGAATAGTCTGGATGGCTGAACAAGTCGCAGTGCATCGATCGCGTTCGAGTCCCCCTCGTAAACCAGGAAGCCGTGATCCCAGTGTTTATCGATCCAGCCTT
>DAIRSD010000255.1:0-6800 GCA_036804625.1 Aureliella sp.
AACAACCATACTGAGTGGCAAGGGGAGCATTTATCTAACTCGGGCCAGATTGGAAAATAGCGGCTTGCAGTTTGCAGAAGGTGCATTCGAAATGGGACCGGGTCGAATCGACACCGCCTTTCTGGGGGCGTTGTCACGCTACCTGGATCTGGATCTGTCGCGTCAAAATCCTGTAGGAGTCACAAGTTTTGATCGGTTGAGCGCCAGTTTTCGACTGATGCCACAACAGGTCCAACTGGTTGGACGTCTGAGTCCCGAAGGCGGGCTGTTGGAGGATGCTCACGGTCCCTTGGTCGCTAGACGCGACGCGTCGCCATTGCCGATCGAGAACGTGGTATATGCTTTAGTGGGAAGTCAACCAACCTTAGGGCGTCGAGCACTAGCCTGGTTGCCCATGGAGGATTCGCAGCGACAGCAGACATCATCCGTTCTTCGAATCAGCCGCAACTAGAGGCTTTGAGGGGCAAGTCAATCGATAAGCATTTGACAAGAGTCTGCTCGTCTTATTTCACTTCGGTGGCCGTCAAATGATAGATGGCATAGTGCTGATCGCTGTCTGGATACGTAAACTCTTTAACTTCAAATCGTCCTTTAACGGTTACCGGCCTTGTCGAAAAATCTGCGGATTTGCCTTTGGCCATGTTCACGATAATGCAGTCGAACAGAGCCGCACCGGGACCGAAGCAGCATTCCATGTTGTCGCGCACCAAGACAAATTCAGTGAAGCCGGTCAGCTTAAAGACGCTTGCCGGTAGAATGAACCCTCGAATTCGTATGTCGCGGCGATGCAGCTTTTCAATTTCTTCTGTCAGCATTTCACGCTTGAACTGGCCGCCTTTTTCAATATCGAATTTTAGGTCGTCAAACGTGAGATCCCCTTTAGCAAGCGCCGTAGCGCGACTGGTTCTGTCTTCGGCTTTTTGTTTGGCTTGGGTATCGGGATTGCCATCTGGCTGGGAAACTGACTGATTCTGGGAATCGGGTGTTTCTGCCGTTAGTTGAGCAGAAGTCAGTGCCCAGACGCTGCAGCCAGCGACATACATACAGAATGAAACGAACTTCATCAGACACCTGCCTAAGCATGAGATGCGAGAGGACAATCGGCACTATGAGTGGCTGATAGCATCAATAGGAACGGGAGCAGCCTACCGAAGCAGACTACTCCCGGATCAGGACGGATGTCAATTGCACCGCTTGTGTTCGTCTTTCCCCGGCGAACTATCAGCAGAGCAAAATCGATTGCTAGCCCGAGCGCTAATCAACTAAGAATCATCACGCGAGTAGCTGCGTCGGCCACCGCGATCGTCGTTGTAGCGTCCTCGTGGCGGGCGTTCGGTGCGGGGACGTGCTTCGTTAGCAGTGATCCCGCGACCTGCGATTTCTTTTCCGTTCAAACTTTCAATTGCCTGCTTTGCCTCTTCGGCATTGGGCATTTCGACAAAAGCAAAACCCCGAGAGCGTCCAGTCTCACGGTCCATAATGATGTTTACTGAAGAAACAGTGCCATGTGAGCTGAAAGCTGAACGGACATCTTCTTCTGTAGCACGAAACGACAAATTGCCGACGTAAATATTCGTCACCTTCTCAATCCTCTAAACTAAAAACAGTGTGATCAACGGCGGCAGTTAATGTCGACGAGACGCAACCGCCGCTCTGGGTTTCCTGGATTCACCAAGCCCATACCCAGAAAAGAGTCATGAGATCTTCAACCATCACTGTTGACCAGGAAGGAAAGGAGTTCTTGCCTGCGCGCAGGAAGAATCCCGGTAGCAATCATCAGTATCGGACCGACTGGCTCTACGCCTGCGATTATGAGATTCCCAGAGCGTCAAGTCAACGGATTTAGGCAAATTTCGGCCTTTTTTCGACAGGATTAACACCTTAGCCGGGTTCCGAAGGTGGTCCGATCCGCCAACGCAGTGTTTCTGCTTAAGATGCCGCCAGGGACTTAAGGCTTCCAGAAACCTAACATTCAACGCTGGCTTGCCAGTCCACTTCCAACTGGTTGATGACCTTTTCAACGCCTTCGAGCCGTTTGAGAGACTCCTGGGCCATCTGCTTCTGGAAAAACGACGAGACGCGACCGTGTAAAACCACGATTCCGCATTCTTCCTGGCAGAATACCTTGTAGCCGTTCAAGTGCGGGTTCCGCTTGATAGCAGAATCGACTCGATGACGCAGTTCCGCGTGTGAAGAAGAGTGAATTTCTTTGATTGGTATAGGTAATGTGGCCACGAAGAGTTCTCGAGGTGGGAGCGGGAGAAATCAGGAATAGGACACGACAGCGATGTACCCAATCATCGACCACAGTTATGCACGCATTGAACAGTTCCGCAGTTTTTCAGCGAAAAAGGCCTTGCTAGCGGTCAAATGTATCGAATTTACCAGTTGTCGATCTGCAACTGTTTACCTGAAACAGGTTTTAGGCGTCAACAGATCGTTGCGAACCAATCGGTTGACATTGGCGGGCATGCCAGACGGCAAGTTGCTCGATGCGTTGGTCCAAGCTGGGGTGCATCCAAGTGGACTTGCTGTGACCCGAATGCTCCGTCAAACAGTCCAGGGCCGCACCCAAAGCCAGGGCGGGTGACTGAGTTTGGCTCCAGGGCAGCGCCTGAATCGCTAGGTCGCAGGCGGTTCGGTCTGCATCCAGTTCGCAGCGGTGAGCCATCCAACTTAGGCCGCAAAGCAGCGTCGAACTGGTGACGGCGGTAGTCAAGAATTGCACAGCCAATCCGTTGGTCCATTCCAGTTGGTCGGCGACAATCCAGGCGGCGGTCCCAGCGGTTAGCCCTAGTACAACGGGTGTCATACGCCACAGGAAGTGCATGCGAGTCACATGAGCTATTTCGTGCAAAATCACCATGTCCAGTTGTCTCGGGGTCAGCTTTTCAACCAGCGAATCGCCCAGCCAGAGTTGCCGAAATCCGGGTAGCCAACCCACGATGGCAGCACCGGACCATCGGTTTTGACTTGGAATCAGCCTCGCCTGAACTCCTGAAACTTGAACGCTCCGCAGAATTTCCTCGACTCGACTTTGCAGTGATCCTGGCAAATCTTGACTGCTAGACCACTTGGCAAACAACTTTGGAAATATTAACACGAAGACAGTGGTCATTATCGCCGCAGGTAAAATTCTGGTCCAGGCCGAGACAACCTGCAGATGCCTGTCAATGACATTGCCGATATCTCCCAAACTTGCCATAAGCAATACAGGCACCAAACAGATCAGGAGGCCAGCCATTTCACCCAACCGAATACGTAGTCGCCAGTGGGAAAACCAGTGGACTTGATCTCCTCCGAGACAAATCTGGTCCATCTGAGCAGCCACCAATTCAGCGAATAAGACCAGGAGTAATGCGGGGATAAAGCACGCGACTAATCCCAAAGATTAAGGCAGGCCTGTCGACTGATAGAGCTTGATCAAGCTTCCCCAGCCACTGATCCAAAGACAAAGCGGCATGGCAAAGACCCAAGCGGTTTCAATTTTATTTCGGTAACCTTCAAACCGTTTTTTGGCGGCCCCGCTTCTAGAGAATTTTGAGTTTCCAGACCGAACTATAGCTTGCAGAGCCGCCGTTTTGATACAGACCGCAAATCCCAGAACCATAGCGACATCTGATAGTAGAGCCCTTTGCATGGAAACTGTAGGTTCTGTTGGCAATACGTGGTAGCATGCCAAAACCAACAAGATCAGGACAAAATTGCGGAGCGAAATCATTGGCCAGAAGTCCAGTTTGAAAGCAAGAAGGGCTTTCCAGCCAGACTAATCAGACGTTCTTAGTACTCCCAAAAGCAATCCGCCAAAAATAATTCAGGAATCAAAAAGCGGATCAGATATTAAAGTTTGTTCCGCTTTTGACGCTTTCAAGTCAGACTTCGACCCCTTCCAATTCACATGCACTGATTGCAGGTGATGGCCGTCTAGATTGAGGGGGGTTCAAAATAAATAGTTCGATTATGCCGATCCTGCCGGGGCTGATACCGATGTTTTTGCACCTATACGAAGTAGAAATGCGATGGCTAGCAGGTGCAGACCAGCAGCCAACATAAATGGGGCTCCGACAAGCGCAGTCGACTCAGAGTAGCTGAGGGCCGAGGAATAGACTGTAGAAAACAGAACTGGACCTGCCATTCCGGCGAGCGCCATCAGTGAGCCGTTGGCACCCTGCAATCTCCCCTGATACTCCGGGCCAACCAGCCGAGTCATCTGCCCATGAATGCCAGGTGCAAAGTAGCTGACCAACGAGAAAATGGGAACTCCGGCCCAGAACATCCACTGATTAGGGGCTAAGCCATAAATGACGTAGCCAACACTGCCAGCGACTAGAGCAATCAGAACCATTCGCCAATCCCCCAAACGCGCCGAAGTGCGCCGCACGACATAGCCCTGCATGATGACTGCCAGGATACCAACGGCCATCAAAGTCATGCCTACCGTTTTGCTGCTCCACTGGTATCGATTGGTCGAGTACAGCACAAAAACGTTCTGAAAGACTTGGTGAGCCAGTTGGTACAGCAAATACACGACTGCCAGCAGCCCCAAATCACGCGAGGATCTTAACAATCGCAAAGAACCAAGTGGGTTGGAATTGGCCAGCGAGAATCGTGAGCGGTTTTCCTGAGACAACGACTCGGGCAACACCCAAAAACCGTATAACGCGTTCAGTAGGGTCAAGCAAGCAGCGCACCACAGTGGGACTCGTAAACCAAAGTCACCAAGCATTCCACCGATAGCAGGCCCGACCACAAAGCCAATGCCCCAAGCCGAACCGACATAAAGCCCATAGCTGGCCGCACGTTTGTCAGGCGTAGTTACGTCGGCTACATAGGCGGCTGCGGTTGAGAAGCTGGCCGCTGTGATGCCGGACAACATGCGACCAATGAACAGCCACCAAAGATTGGGAGCTAAAGCCATTAAGATATAATCCAAACCAAGTCCAAAGCAGGAAATCAGAATCACTGGCCGTCGCCCGAAGCGATCCGACAGCGCTCCCATGACCGGAGAGAACAGGAACTGCATCAGCGCCCAAACCGCGCCAAAAACGCCAGTTATTTGTGCTGCCCGTTGAGTGTCACCGCCTAAGAACTCCTGTTCGATCAGGGTAGGTAGTACTGGAATTAGCAGTGCCAGCGACAGCACATCCAGCAAGACCGTAATAAAGATAAAACGAAGCGCCGCCTGCCTAGGGCGATGGGCTGCTGATTCGTCGGTCGGTTTTACAATCACGTTTTCTCCCGTGAAGAAAGCTGCATCTACTTGTCTTCGCCACCCTGCAGAACTAAGAAGGGCAACAAACTCTAACAAATAACGTCAGATACGCAACCATTGCATGGAATCCCCAGTATAGAGAAAAAACGAACGATCCGCTGGAAAATCCGACAACCGGGTTAACTTGGGAAGAAGTGAAACGTCGGTTTCGAAGCCGTTATGATCGCTGAATTGATCGTTGCACCGGAAGCTGAAATCGATTTTGCGGAAGCCTATAGTTGGTACGACCGTCAGCGATAGGGATTAGGCGAGGAGTTTTTAAGTTGCGTCGACGCGTGTATGGCGGCATTATGCCGATCGCCGACTTCTTTTCCTGTGGTTCATCAAAACTTCCGTCGGCCATTGGTTCGCAGCTTTACCTATGCAATTTTCTATGAACATCACGAGTGTATCGTGACAGTCTACTGCGTGTTTCATGCCGCTCGCGATCCTGAAAAATGGCGCGATCGACTGGAACGCTAAAGTGGGTCACACTACTAGATTTGCTCAACATCGAAGCGATCGTGCAACTCACCACGTCCAGGTCACTGGGTCAGCATTTCGTACGCTCGTGAGTACTTCTCTTGAGTCTTGCGAATGACCTCTTCTGGCAATGTGGGTGGTGGGCTTTCTCGATCCCACGAGGATTGCATTAGCCACTCGCGGACAAACTGTTTGTCGAACGAGGCTTGACTTCGGCCCGGTGCGTAGTCGTCCAGAGGCCAGAAGCGTGAGCTGTCAGGGGTTAGTACCTCGTCGATCAAGATCACTTGACCGTCGCACCAGCCCCATTCGAACTTGGTGTCCGCAATGATAATGCCTTTGGAAAGTGCCCACTGGCTGCCCTGCTGGTACACTTGTAGGCTCAATTGCCGCAGTTGGTCTGCCAGTTGGGTTCCGATGTCGCTGGCCATCGTTTCAAACGAAACGTTTTGGTCGTGACCCGATTCCGCTTTGGTGGCTGGAGGAAAAATCGGTTCGGGTAATCGGTCGCACTGTTTCAGGCCGCTGGGAAGCGGCAGACCGCAAACGGAGCCGCTTTGTTGGTATTCCTTCCAGCCCGAGCCCTCCAAATAGCCGCGAACCACACATTCGTAGGGAATCACTTGAGCCCTGCGAACCTGCATGCAGCGGCCCGTCAGTTCACGGCGTTGCTGAGCCGTAATGGGAAGGTCTTCGGGCACTTCAAGGCTAATCAGGTGGTTAGGAACCTGCAGGTGCTGGAACCAAAAGTGGCTCAACTGATTCAGGACGATGCCTTTGCCAGGGATTCCACAGGGGAGGACCCAGTCAAAAGCGCTGATGCGGTCGGTACTGACCACCAGTAGGCGGTCCTGCAAGTCGTAAACGTCCCGCACCTTGCCACGACGGCAGTCAAAAGGAAGCTGAGTCTGGGTTACAGGGCTTTTAAAGTCGAAACTCATCGAGTATGACGTTCCTTCGATTGAACGGTTTCACATCTTGGGGTAGATTCGCTGCACCGCAATTGGTCGCTCAGGCTAAGTTGGTATTGTTTGCCACGATTCCTTGAGCAAGGCGCTTGCTATTT
>DAIRSD010000256.1:0-6798 GCA_036804625.1 Aureliella sp.
GCAGTGATCGCATTGACACCGCGCCTGTCAAGCGGCAGGTAAAGCAGGAAGTTGGTTTCGGAACAGAAGGGGCCACCAACCCATGGCAGTTCTCCAACGAAGGGGAGTTAGAGCGGAGTATGGTCACCGGTGATCTGAATGCCGCTAACATCGAATGGATTATTCAGTTTAGGATACTCGATCCCAAGGAGTTCCTCTTCAGCGTTCGTGATCCAGCCGAAACACTACGAGACATTTCGGAGTCCGTAATGCGCACTGTGGTTGGTGACCGTACCGTCGATGAGGTGATCACGATTGGCCGACAAGAAATCGAAGTTGAAGCGCTCAATCGCTTGCAGAGCCTAGCCAACAAATACCAACTGGGCCTAAGTATCGACCAGGTACAGTTAAAAGATGTTGATCCACCAGAGTTGGTCCAAGCTTCGTTTAATGAAGTCAATCAAGCGCAGCAAGAACGTGAGCAATTGATCAATGAAGCCAACGGAGAATACAACAAAGTAGTCCCAAGAGCTAGAGGGGAAGCTAAACAGAAGCTTCAGGCAGCTGAAGGTTATGCACTCAAGCGTGTGAATGAAGCTCAGGGTGATGTCTCTCGCTTCCAAGCTGTATTGGCTGAATACTTGAAAGCGCCGGAAGTTACCAAGCGTCGAATCTATGTCGAAACAATGAGCCAAGTCGTCCCGAAAATGGGCAAGAAGATCATTATTGACCAACAGGCCAGTCAGATATTGCCGCTGCTGCAACTTAATTCCGATAAATAATTGGGAACAATCATGAACAAGACATTCTTTCCGCTGATCCTTGTTGGCGTATTCATCTTGGTTTTTATCTTAGGAGGCGGCTTGTACACTCTGTCCGAAACGGAGCAAGCGATCGTTACACAGTTTGGAAGACCAGTGGGCGAGCCGATTGCGGAAGCCGGGATTCACTTCAAGGCTCCATTCATCCAAAAAGCGACTCGCATAGAAAAGCGATTTCTTGAATGGGATGGCCGTCCTAATGAAATGCCCACCAAAGACAAAACTTACATCATTGTCGATTCGTTTGCGCGTTGGCGAATCGCTGATCCAAAGCAGTTCTATCTGCGACTACGAGATGAACGTAGCGCGCAATCGCGTTTGGATGATATCTTGGGAAGCGAAACACGTAACACCATCGCCAAGCATGAATTGATCGAAGTGATTCGCACGACCAAGGATCGACAACCTGCCACGGATACTTCGTTGGGAGAGCTGTCAGAAGGTATCGGCACGCTCTATCCGATCAATTCTGGGCGCGAAAAGCTGGAACAGGAAATACTTGAAAATGCTGCAGGGAAATTGAAAGACTTTGGCATTGAATTATTGGACGTCAGGTTCAAGCGGATCAATTACAACACGAGCGTTCAGTCGCGAATTTTCAGTCGAATGATTAGCGAACGCAAGCAGATCGCAGAGCGGTTTCGTAGTGAAGGGGCAGGAGAGGCCCTTAAAATTTTAGGTAAAAAAGAGCGCGATCTTCTTGAAATCGAGTCCCAGGCCTATAAGACTGTTCAAGAAATTCGTGGTGTTGCCGATGCCAAAGCGACCGAAATCTATGCTAGTGCTTTTAACCAAAACGAAAAATCGATCGAATTCTATGAGTTCAGCAAGACGATGGAAACCTACCCTGATATGCTCGACAATGACAGCATGCTGATACTCACTACTGCAAGCGATATTTTTAAGTTCTTGAAAAATGTCGATCAGGCTAAGTAGTCTTGAGGCGAGCGGCAGATGAATTTCTACCACTCGTAGTGGAACTCGCCAGTATTCCCCTATCATTTGTAGTGGAACTCTCCAGAGTTCCCGTATCCGCGAGGAATTATGGCGAATCCCACTACGGCGAATCCGTTTTCGCTGATCCAAGCTGAATGCATCAGCCTGAAAAGGAAGGCAAAAGTAGCGCAGCCAAAGGTGCCTGAGTTGGATTATGATAATACCAGCATCACGGCAAAGCGTCCCACGGATTGATTGGGCGCTCAGGGCCTGTTTTCGCCATTCCCTATTTTCGAAAGATTGTTCATGACTTCAGCTTGGATCGTTTCTGGCTCGCGCACCCCAATTGGTCGTTATCTGGTGGAAGTGGCTCTTCATAGTGCGCCGTGACTAGCCGGTTTAACAATCGAGTCGGTTCTTCAGAAGACGCAGGTGATGTGCCCTGAATTCTCTGGTTCGCAAGTGGACGAGGTAATTTTTGGGCAGGTCTTGTCCTCGGCGGTAGGGCAGGCCCCCGCTCGGCAGGCTTCATTGCTGGGCGGAATTCCAAGTTCTACAGGTTGTGCATCTGTCAATAAAGTTTGTGGTTCGGGTCTATTCGCAGCCATGTTGGCGGATCGAGCCATACGGGCTGGTGATCATCAGATCGTCTTGGCTGGCGGCATGGAGAGCATGAGTCAAGCTCCCCACCTGCTGCGCGGCGGTCGATCGGGTTGGAAGTACGGTGCGCAGCCGCTGCTGGATGCCGTCGAGTGGGATGGGCTGACCTGCCCCCATGGCCAGGTGCCCATGGGGAATTACGCCGAACGAGTCGCCCTGCAAAATAGCGTCTCTCGACAAGATCAGGACGCTTGGGCACTGCAGAGTCACCAGCGCGCGATAGCTGCGGCCCAGGCCGGTGCTTTTACGCCAGAGATCGTTCAAGTGCCGGGCTTAAAGGGTGAATTCGTTTCCGTCGACGGAAGCCCTCGCGCAGACAGCACTCTGGAACGTCTGGCCAAACTGAAGCCGGCGTTTGATGCTGCCGGTTCAGTGACCGCCGGGAATGCGTCCAGTTTAAGCGATGGGGCAGCCGCAGTGCTGTTGGCCTCGGAACAGTTGGTTCGTCAGTGGAAGCCGAAACTGGCCTTCCGTGTGATCGGTTCGTCGGTGCATGCCGCCGCGCCCAATGACCTGTTCATCGCACCGGTTGGAGCCATTTCGCGGTTGTTGGAAAAAACCGGGCATCGGTTAAGTGATGTCGATCTATTTGAGATCAACGAGGCATTTGCCTCACAGACGGTTGCCTGCATGCGCGCCTTACAGATCCAACCGGATCGACTGAATGTTCATGGTGGTGCTATCGCTTTAGGGCATCCAATCGGTTGCAGCGGTGCCAGAGTGCTAGTCACTTTGATGCACGCTCTTGTCAGACAGCAAAAAACTCTAGGCATTGCCTCGTTGTGTTTGGGTGGTGGCGAGGCGGTTGCCATGATGATTGAGGCTCGTTCGTTCTAGTGGCTAATCTCGCGCTGGGGACGTTGTCGCAACTTGCTTTCATCGATTACTGGCGTCTTGATCAATTGAGGTGCCAAGGAACCGATGAGCATTCCCAGGAAAGCTGCCAGAAGTCCGACAAGTTGCGGTGGGACAATGGCCCATGGGTGCTGCGAACCCTCTGGCAAAGTTGCTTCCAAACTTACCCAAGTGATGATACCAAACGCTATGGAGCAAAGAGCCCCCTGTGTCGAACTGCGATGCCAGTAAAGTCCCATCACCAACGGAATAAAGGCACCAACCAAAGTGACCTTGTAGGCGTTTTGAACCATTTCGTACATCGTGCTGTTTGAGTTGATGGCCATCAGAGTTGCGGCTAACGCAAACATCACCAAGACCGATCGGATGACCCACAAAAAGGTCCTATCATCCAGGTGCTTGAGAAAGGGCTGCATCACATTTTCGGTGAACAGACTGGAGGGAGCCAAGATGGCTCCGCTAGCCGTCGATAGAATGGCCGATAACAAAGCGCCAAAAAAGAGAATCTGAGTCCAGACAGGCGTATTCCCCAGAATTAGGTCAGGCAGAATGCGCTGGATGTGTCGCGTATCATCCGATTGAAATAATTCTGTGTAGGAAGTGTCGATGACGACCGCTGAATAAGCGATGTACATTGGAATAAATGCGAAAATAAAATAGAAGGCACCACCCAGAAGAGTTCCGTGAACAGCCGTGCTCTCGTTCTTCGCGCTGGTGACGCGCTGAAAAACATCCTGCTGAGGAATAGAGCCTAGTGCGAAAGTAAGAAAAGCTGCGATGAACGCAAGCCATTGCCGAGTCGCATCCGCTGGGCTGGCTCCCTCAGTACTAGGGAAAAACTGAAACTTGCCCGCTTCTTGTGCATGAGAAAGTACATTGGCGACTCCACCGGCCTGGCCACCAATATAGTAAGCTACGATCAAAAGGCCAAGGACAATGGCTGCGGTCTGTACCAGGTCCGTAAGCGCGATCGACCACATACCACCAAACATCGTGTACAGTGTGACGATAAAGGCACCCAAAATGATTGCCTGATTGAGCGTCAACATGTCCGGACTTAACACGTGGATGACTAGTCCTAGGGCGGTCATTTGGGCTGAAGTCCAACCCAGATACGAGGCGGTTATCGCAAGCGAGGTGATGATTTCAACGAACTTGCCATATCGCTTGTGGTAGAAGTCACCAATGGTCAGCAATTCCATGCGGTAGAACGCACGAGCGAAGAACAGGGCTACCAACATCAGACAGGTGGCCGCCCCAAACGGATCTCCCGAGATCCCTTGCATGCCATCCCGAGTGAAAGTAGCTGAGATCGAAAGCAATGTCTCGGCACCAAACCAGGTGGCAAATACGCACGCAAAATTCATGTACAGTGGCAGTGAGCGCCCAGCGACCATGAAGTCTTTGGAGCTATGAATCTTGCTGGCCGCATAAAGCCCAATGCCGATAGTGGCGATCATGTAGGCGATGATAGCTAGTATTAGCATCGGCAGCTCCAGTGAATGACCACATTAGCCGGATTGCGTTAGCACCCGGTTTTGCATACCAGTAGTTGGGACTTATATCAATGGATTGAGCCCTGCTGGTCGGTAGTCCGCAGCAGGGCTCAGTGATTCGTCAATAACGTTCGAAGCAGCGGCTTTCAGAGCCATACGACCGGAGCCAATATCCCGGAAAGGATCAAACCAAACTTGGATCAGTCGATGGCGACGCTGTTGGCAACTGGCAAACCGTTAAAAGGGCAGGAGCTGGCCCCCGCGTAGGCCCCCATCGTAGGCACCAACAGCGACTCGCCGAAGTCTAGGTCAGGTAGCATTTGATCCCTGGTCACGATGTCCCCAGAATCACAAGTCGGACCTGCAACCACACAGGGCGATACATCACGATCCTCACCTTCATACAACAAGGGGAAATCGGCATGATCAAACACCTTGCCAGAGAATGATCCGTATAGCCCATCGTCGATGATGTACCAAGGCATTCCCCATCGAACATCTTTGCCTAAAACTCGAGTCACCAAGGTGGTACATTCGGCCACCAGGCCTCGGCCAGGTTCCGCGATCAATCGCACCGGCAGATCGCCAAAGTACTCACGCAGCCCTTGAGAAACCACTTCGCAAAAGCTGGTAATTGAAGGTGCATCGGTTCGGTAGGGGGCTGGGAAGCCACCGCCGATATCCAGCACTTCCAGCCCAAAACCTTGCTCCAGGGCAGCATCCCACAACTGGCGAACCTGCTGAAGCATGCTGTTATAATCTTCGGGCACCATACACTGACTGCCCACATGGAATGAGAACCCGCGAACGCTTAGGCCCATGGATCGCGCTTCACGCATCAGTCGCAGAGCGTTTTCGATCGCACAACCAAACTTGGCTGACAGATTGATCTTGCTGCTGGAACTGGCGACAGCCAGCCTTAACAGCAGGTTGACGTCCGGGGTTAGTGTAGCGATCTTGGCTGCTTCCAGAGCGTTGTCGAAAACAAACCAACGAACACCTGCCGAATAGCAGTCCAGCAGATTGCTTTCGGTCTTGCAGGGGTGGGTGTGCAGCATGCGATCGGCTGTGAATCCAGCTTCAAGCGCCTGCTTCAACTCGCCAGCCGAGCAAATATCCACATAACCGTTCTCTGAACACAGAGTCGACAGCACGTGGTAGTCAGGGTTGGCTTTGGCGGCATAATACAGGTCAACGCCGGGCAGAGCCTGCTTCATGGTCCAGTAGGTCTCAATCAGCTTGGACCGCGAAACCACCAACAAGGGAGTTCCGTGGACGGCAGACAATTGACGAGCCTGGTCAAACGAAAGAACACTTTGTGCGCTACGCGCGGACAGACATTGAGTAGCCTGGACGGTAATCATAGTGATACCCCATGTACAGAAGGTCAATGAAAAAACGACAACCAACTTGATCCGAAGACCGTCGGCCGACTTTTCCAAGCAGTAATCTCGCCGCATTCATGCAGCTAACCGCGTTGACCTTTCAGGGGCGCCTCGCCTTCCGGGGCTTTGGCTGCGGATTCAGCATGTTTGTCAGTCTGACACACACCGGTAGGTCGTCCAGAAGAACCTGTCGGCCTGAGCCGACTCGTTCAACGACTGGGAAACCTTTTGGTAGTTCCACCAACAGGAGTCAGGGCCGCTGCCCAGACACCCTCAGGCATTCTCCGAATGCCTTTCATCCAATTGCTATTTTTCGACCGAGCCGCCCAGAGGAAATCCCTCTTGTGGGTAGTTCTTCGGCTTAGCCTCAGTGACTGCCTCCTCTCTCAAAAAAGGCGGTTACTAGCTCCGCATGCGGTCGACTGCTGCCACTGCTGGCTGCCATCGACTTGCGCATGACCTTGGATTGCGTGAAAGAATACAAAATCTGAGCAGCAGGGGAAGACTAATTTCGAAAAATTTTGGCACTTCTTGGCATAGATTTTTGTCTACGCGAAATGCTTTACAGATTTATCGTAATTTTTGGCGGTCAGAAATCAATCCAATCGCCGGACATTTTCCGATTTGTGGGCAAGGCGGCCGTTATCTGTCTGGACAACTTCGACC
>DAIRSD010000257.1:0-6796 GCA_036804625.1 Aureliella sp.
CAACCTAAAGTCAGTGCTGGATGATGGCGGCGATATTGGCTCTGGTAATGGGTGGTGCCCAGTCTGTCAGTCGCGCGATGATGGCTATGATGACACCTGCCTCAAGAGCCGCCGAGTTCATGGGGTTTTTTAACCTATCTGGACGCGCAGTCAGCACCTTAGGTCCGATGCTATTCGCCACAATTTTACATATTACCGGTAGCTCGCATTACGCCATCTTGAGTCTTCTGATTTTCTTTGTCATCGGTTGGCTATTGATTTGTTTTGTCAACTTAGATCAAGGCAAACGACAAGCCGCCGAAGAAAACCTACCGTAGCTACCGTCGCCAGACGGTGGTTGCACTACACAAGCCTACCGTCGGCTAGCGACGGTGGCTACGTTTTTGCCAGCTTAATTGAAGACTAGAACCACTTACTTCGAATGAAGTACCAGACCATGCCGATGGGAATGGCTGCACAACTGAGCAACATGAGCAGCAATAATAAGTTGCTCTCGAATGGCATTCCATCGAAATTCTGTCCGAAAAACCCTGTGATGAACGTCAATGGCAGAAAAATCGCGCTCAACAAGGTCAATCGTTTTACGATTTCGTTGGTGCGTTGGGATTCGTTCCAAAGGTACGCTTCTAGCGCATTGCCAAGTAGGTCTCGCGTGGTCTCCACCGATTCGTTCAGGATAAGGATGTGGTCGTAAACATCTTGGAAATACAAGGATGTCCGCAGGTTGATCCAGTTCTGATCCGGCTTGGCCAGCAGCAGTAACACGTCTCGCTGCGGCGATAACACTCGGCGCAAATTGACGAGCATGCGCTTGTACAAAAAAATCTCGCTTAAAGCTACTTCCTGATGGCTGTCCAGTGCCCGTTCTTCGATGTCATCTACTTTAAGCGAGATTTCATCCAGCACTGGAAAATAGGCGTCCACCAAAGCATCGGCCAGCAAGTAGCATACAAACTCGGGACCTTTGGACAGGATTTTGGGATCCGAACCCACGCGACGCCAAACCGACTCAAGCGCCGCAATAGCCTCGGTATGCACTGTAACCAGGTAATCCTTTGCCAGGAAAATGTGCAATTCTAGAGGTTGGCTTGCCTGATCTCCTGCAATGCCATCGGACAATGGGCGAAAACTGTGCAGAACCAAGAACAAATAATCGCCATAAGACTCTAATTTGGGCCGCTGATCAAAATGAGCACAATCTTCAATAGTCAGCGGGTGAAACGAAAAGCCCTCGGCCAGCTTGGCCAGTTTAGACTCGTCCTGAGCGGACAAATCGACCCAGCAAAAATGCCCAGCAGTCGGAGGCCCCACGCTGGCAGGATCGCTGCTTGTGAAGATCGAACCATCTTTGGTTAGTTCGTGGATGCGAAACATGCTTTCGTTGGACCTTTACCGGCCGTCAATCGTTAGGTAACAGGTAACCGTACACTCCCCGTGGTGGGACGGCTTAGGGTAAGGCTTTAAGAAAATAGGCTGGTTACTTGTTGCTAGATACGGAAGTACATCTATCCTGTTCCCTAAGCGAATTATATCGTACAATTCGCGATTCGTAAGTTGGCAATCGACCTTGGGCTTGGTAGAGGTGCCCAGAACAAAATCGACCTATCCAAAGTCGATTCTGGCGCATGGCAAGGCAATGCGCAAGAAAGGATGCCTATGGATCTACTTTATGGAGTGTAAGAGTCATGGTCTATCTGATGCTGTTTCTGGGCTTGACGGTACTAACTGTTGGAGCTGAATTACTTGTGCGTGGAGCATCGCGATTGGCTGTATCGGTGGGTATATCGCCCCTGGTTGTTGGGCTGACGGTAGTTGCTTTTGGAACCAGCGCTCCCGAACTGGTTGTTAGCCTTCAGTCGGCCTATTTGGGACAACCTGATGTCGCATTAGGAAACGTGCTTGGTAGCAATATTTTTAATGTGTTGTTTATCTTGGGTATATCAGCGATCATCGTCCCACTTACGGTCTCGCAGCAGTTGATTAGGTTTGATGTGCCGCTGATGGTTGCACTTTCGATTCTTGTTGGAATCATGGGATTCGATGGCAAGATCGGTGTGGTGGATGGGGCTTTCCTGGCCACTGGATTGGTAGCGTACACAACTTTTGCCATTATCAAGAGTCGCAAGGAGGAGGCGGCGATCAAGGCCGAATATGCCGCTGAATTTGGAAACTCCGAAGGCGATGCTAACTCAGGCAACAACTCGCATAGTAGTTTTGCGAACGCGTTTCTTGTGATAGCGGGATTGGCTTTACTTGTTTTGGGGGCGCATTGGTTTGTGGACTCGGCCGTTGCCATCGCAAGAAACCTGCAGGTATCGGAGTTGGTGATAGGAGTGACGATAGTTGCAGCAGGCACGTCGCTTCCCGAGGTGGCAACATCGATTATGGCGGCCATTCGCGGCGAAAAAGACATTGCTGTGGGTAATGTCGTTGGTAGCAATATCTTTAATATCATGGGGGTCTTGGGAATCAGTTCCGTCGCCTCGGGCACCGGAATTGCCGTGGCTGAACAGGCACTAAGACTTGACGTGCCAGTGATGATTGCGGTGGCCGTTGCTTGCCTGCCTGTATTCTTTACTGGCCACCGGATAGCACGCTGGGAAGGAGCAATGTTCTTCGGATATTACATCGCCTATACCTGCTATCTCCTCCTAGCAATTAAAGCTCCAGAAGCGACTGGGACATACGGTATGGTCGTCCTAGGAATGATTTTGCCGCTAACCGTCATTACATTGCTAGTTGGGGTGGTACGCTACTACCGACAATTTGCCGCAACGGCATGAGAGCATTTGAGCACTGTTAAAGCCAGAGCTTTAACCTTCCACCAAGCATATCTGGCAGTTTCTTTTTAATATATCGGGTCACCTGTGAACTGTTGTAGCGAACGCTGAAATGCGCAGCGATCACCAGTTGGTTTTCAAACGCCGCTTGCCGCTCGATAAAGTCGTCCAAGTGCATGTGGCCGTGTTTGTGGATCTTTTCCTTTCGGTGCCGAGGTGCCACAAAGGTCATTTCAGTGATCAATACTTGTGCGCGCAGCATGTCGGGATTATTGTCCAGGCCTGACGGACTTGTGTCACCCGTGTAGGCCAAAACGGGTAGCCGCACTTCCGAACTAACGGCCACTCCGCTAAGTCGTAGGTCACGAATCTCAGGCCCGGTCAACTGTAGATATTCAGGTTTCAGCTTGTGGCGGCGCTCCCAAACGATATAGCCTACGCTGGGAACCGTATGCGTCGTCGCGTGAACTGTCATTACCAGCTCCCGTGATAATTCAACTTCATCTCCAGGATCAACTGCGATCAATTCACCAGGCAGCCTTCCGCGATCCAGTCGCTGAAAACTCTTCAACATTGCCTCAACAGCAGGCAAGGAGTGTGACGGTAGATAGACACGAGGTGCCTCCATTTTCATCATGCGACGTCTGGCCAGATAAACTGGCAGTGCGGCGATATGATCCAAATGGGAATGAGTGATCGCCCATACGGCTGTTCCCATAAAATCCCATGGCTGTGCTCCCAAGTCGAATCCGATGCGCAGCTCGGGAATTCGCCAGTAGGATTGCACGGCTGCTCGCGAGTAACCTTCGATGGTCAGTTGCTGATGTTTATGAGTTAGGAACGGTGCGTTTTCCAACATGAAAAGCTTCTCGCGATGACGTTAATGTGTCCTACAGAGCAGTCTCGGGCGAATGGTCTCGGTCTAGGTGAGTTCTGTCTGCAGCCACTGGCTAGCAGAGTCCATGCGCTAATCGGCACCCTGGGAATGGCTTAGGTGAATGATACAATTGCTTAAAATTTCGCACAGGTGACGGTTGTTGCTTGGCAAGTAAATTCAGTCGATTAATAGTCCTGATCCTACCGGGACAAATCACCAACCCCAAACGATCGGATAAATGTCCAGTATGCCGCTTCCTCAAATTGCTCTGACCATGGGCGACCCAGCAGGAGTTGGCCCTGAAGTGATACTGAAGGCCATGTCCGATGCAAGTGTCGCTACCTTCTGTCGCTTGGTGGTCTTTGGTGACTGGCAAGTCCTCCGGAGGTGTAGCCGAATCGCGAACTTGCCATTGCCCAACTGCCAAGTGATCCCAGCTAGTCAGTTTGCGAAAAGCGATAGTGAACGCCTGAATGTCCCGCTGCTAGTGGTCGATCATTCTACGATCGACTTGGAGTCTTTTCAGCCTGGCAAAGTTCAACGCCAGTGTGGCCAAGCCGCCTACTTTTTCATCCAGGCCGCAATAGACGCCTGTCAAAGCGGACGTGTGCAAGCGGTTACCACTGCCCCCATCAACAAAGAGGCATTACACTTGGCCGAGCATCATTATCCCGGGCACACCGAGATATTTGCTCAGCGGGCTGCGGCTGGCGATCGCTGGTGCATGATGCAGTACTCGCCCATGATTACCTGCTCGTTCGCAACAGTGCATTGCGGCTACTCCGAAGTCCCACAATTGCTGACGGTTCAAAGAGTCTTGGATACCATCGAATTGACGGCTGAAGCCCTGCATCGAATCCGGGGTCACCGTCCCAAATTGTTGGTGTGCGGTTTGAATCCTCATGCTGGTGAAAACGGATTGTTTGGCAATCGAGAAGAGGAGCGATTGATTGTACCGGCTATCCATGCAGCCAGAGCAAAGGGAATCAGCGTGGATGGTCCACTTCCCGCAGACACGGTCTTTCTACCAGGACGCTTGGCCAAGTGTGATGCAGTGGTTTGTATGTATCACGATCAAGGGCATATTCCAGTGAAAGCACTAGCTTTCGATACGGCAGTTAACACAACTCTGGGGCTCTCTCTGATAAGGACTTCCGTGGATCACGGTACCGCCTTTGATATCGCTTGGCAAGGCATAGCTAACTCTAGCAGCCTGCTTTCCGCGCTTCGACTGGCAGCTCAATTAGTCTAGCTGTGTAATAGTTTGACTTGGGTTCGGCGGATGTATCCGAATAGACACTAAGATCCGGTTAGCGACCGTAACACGGAATCGAACTGTCGCTGCATGTTGTTCAGTCCGGTTTCAACCATCAAATCTTGTTTCTGTGACTTGATGATGGCTAGCGCCAGAGATTGGTTATTCTGCCAGTCTGACACGCTAAACTCGCGGATATCCCGGTATGGGATTTCCAATTTGGCAGCGATTTTGGGTACCAAGTGAACCGACTCTTTGGAGCGGACCACGTAATAGTTCTCGGAAACGACAATGCCCACTGCTCCCACAATGATACCTAAGAAAAACGTACTCAAGCGGCTCACGTGAATCACTCCTGATTGTTGTCGATGATTTTGGCTATCCTTGGGGAAATATACCAAGTCACGCAGTCTAAGCAAAAGTGGGATTTCTGGTAGAATTCAGTTATACTGACAAAAGTGAATGGCTGGGCATAAACAACCGGTACGAAGTGGGTCAGCAGGCAGTAAAGCGATGCTAGCAATGTGCTGGCGTTGACGACTGACCTAGAAGTTCGAGTGTTGAAGGATTGGTTTAACTTGGGGATCTGGCGTGGCGCGATTCAATAACAGCATTTCAAGCATGATTGCCTGCCTTGTGACGGTATTTGCTTTGCCTGCAGCTTGCGCTCAGGAATCAAACGACTCGCTTGAGGATCAAGACCAAACATCACGAGCGGTAGCCTTTGTTGGACGATTCTGTTTGGATTGCCACTCGGGGCAGCAACCCGAGGCCGATTTAAATCTGGAATCCTTCCGATTTGCCTCTGATATCGGCAGACAAATCAAAACATGGAACAAAGTATTACAGCGCGTCGGCGACATGCAGATGCCTCCGACGGATAGCCTCCAGCCCGACATGCTCGAAAGAAAAGTTTTTCTCGACTGGGCTCGTTCCACTGTACAACAGACGCTTTGTGGCGGCCCCGTTTCGCCCGGTCCACCTCGCGTACGTCGGCTTTCCAGATTTGAATACTCCAATACGCTGCATGATCTCTTGGGAATCGCGGTAGATACCAGCCAAGTGCTGCCTGAAGATGGGGCGGGAGGAGAAGGTTTTGACAACGCTTCCGAAACGCTGTTTATCTCGCCAATCCATGCTGAAAAATACATGGAATCGGCCAAAGCCGCACTTGATTATGCCATGAATGATCCGCCTACTCGGCCAGCGCTACTGGTTGCCGCGCCGACCCAAAGTTTGTCGCCGGAAGCAGCCGCCCAACAGGTACTCGATCGATTTCTACTTTTGGCTTTTCGTCGCGCAATCACCCCAGAAGAGCGACAAAGCTACCTGGACCTATTCGCGGCCGCTCTTGAGCAACAACCTGAGTTCTCACTGGCTATCCGCTACCCATTAGAGGCCGCATTGGTATCTCCCAAGTTCTTGTTCCTGTGGGAAGAGCCGTGTCACAGCGAACAGCCCGAGTTGATCTCACAATATGAAATGGCATCAAGGCTGTCCTATTTCTTGTGGGCGACCATGCCAGACAAGACGCTGTTGGATCTTGCCGACCAGGGCAAGTTGCACGACCCGGAAATTCTGCGCGAGCAGGTGATCCGTATGCTGCATAGCCAATTGACTGACGATGGACTGCGACCAAGTTCTCGAGTTCGAGCTTTTGCGACCAGTTTCGTCGATCAGAGGCTTGGGACACGAGCGCTGGGACTAGAAGTCATTCCAGACCCATCCGTCGTTCGACGATTTGATTCAGAACTGGTGGGCGGTTTGAAATACGAACCGATTCTTTTTTTCGAAGATCTACTTTCCGAAAATAAGTCGGTGCTGCAATTGCTGGATGCAGACTTTACAAATCTAAATAGCCGCTTGGCCAGTCACTACAAAAAA
>DAIRSD010000258.1:0-6795 GCA_036804625.1 Aureliella sp.
CAAAGGTTGATTTCAGGCGGTGCAGATCGCAAGCTTCAAATGTGGGACGTAGCGACGGGAAAGCCCATCGTGTCATTGGCAACAACGTCCGATTGGATAACAAGTATGGTCAGAGTGCCCGAGACCGACCTGCTGATGGCCGGCTGCTTAAGTGGAGAGCTGGTTTTAGTTGATGAAGCCACGATGTTACCGGTCAAGACTGAAACTGTGGCTGGCAGCGGAATCTGGGGTATGGATTTATCGCCAGACGGGAAGCGCCTAGCGTTGGCCACGCGCCGCAATGCGGTGGTAGTAATCGAATTGTCCGGCTGGCTTTCGCAAGCTCAGACGGTTAGGCAGGCCGCGCTGGCACAACAGCCACCACAGCCCTGAACGAGATTCTATAAAGTAAGATTTTGACAGATGAATGATCTGTCCAACGCAGGGAATGTACTAGGAACAGTCGATGCTGCACCAAATCGATGTCGAGAGCCTGGGGGCACGAGGCGAGGCGATGGCCAAGGCGGTGGGTACTTGCGTCCATTGCGGATTTTGTCTGCCTACCTGTCCGACCTATCAGGAATTGGAAAGCGAAATGGACTCGCCGCGCGGTCGCATTTTGCTAATGAAGTCTGTGCTGGAAGGCGAGCTAGATTGCGTGCAGGCGGCACCTCACGTGGACCGCTGCTTGGGCTGCTTGGCATGCGTGACTCACTGCCCTTCCGGCGTCCCCTACGGCGACTTGCTGAATTCGTACCGTAGCCATGTGCGCCAGCAGCCGGGTGGGCAACCGCATTCCATGGGCGACCGCCTGCGTGATTGGCTAGCGCGACAGACACTTCCCTACCCTACAAGATTTCGCTGGGCGATGCGCTTGGGACGCGCGGGTCGATTTTTTCGAGGCTTGATGCCTTCTAGCCTGCGTCCCATGCTGGACATGGTCCCAGACAAGTTGCCCAGCGCTCAGCGACTGCCCGAGTTTACGCCGGCCGCAGGCAAGCGGCGTGGCCGTGTCGCACTGTTGGCCGGGTGCGCTCAGCAAGTTCTGGCCCCTGACATCAACGCGGCAGCCGTTCGGGTACTTAGCCGAAACGGGATTGAAGTGGTCATTCCACGAGGCCAGGGGTGTTGCGGAGCCTTGGATTGGCATACAGGGCACGGTCCATCCGCATCTGCTCATGCTCGCAAGCTGATCGATTCGATTCCAAGCGACGTGGACTACCTGGTGACCACGGCAGCCGGTTGCGGCTCGGCCATTCACGAGTATCCGCTGCTTTTAGTAGGAGACCAGCAGGCGACCTCAGCCAAGCGGCTTGCCGATCGTAGCGTTGACATTTCGGTCTACTTGGCGGGATTGGATCTCCAGCCTGTGCCAGCACTTAAGTCGCCCAAACGCGTGGCCTACCACGACGCTTGCCACCTGGCTCACGCACAAGGTGTCCGACATCCGCCTCGTGACCTACTTGGCAGAATTCCTGGATTGGAGGTTGTCGATCTGCGCGACGGTGATACCTGTTGTGGTTCTGCGGGTATTTACAATATTCAACAGCCAGAAATTGCGGAAAAACTAGGGCGGCGAAAGGCTCAGACGGTTGTCGAGACCGGGGCCGATACGGTGGCTTCAGGCAATATCGGCTGCTTAGTTCAAATCGAAAAATTTCTCAAAATGTCGGCTCCTCAAGTGACGGTTTTGCACACTGTGCAGATCTTAGATCGTGCCTATCAAGAACTTCTCGACTAGTATAAATTACCTAGTCCTCCCACTTAATGATTGCTTCATCTGTAGCCGATAGCTGGTATTGTCAGACGGTCATACCGCCTGAAGCAACATGAGAACCGTCTGCTGGGGCGATCCCAACCGAAAGCCACAGCAGAAAACCCAAGCAACAAAGAGGCTCTGAAAACAATGATCGATTCACCAATCGTTCAGCAGGGAACTTTGGCGGCTGTGCGAGAATATGTGCGCGATGAATTGTGCGAGCAGAATCAACTAGAAAGAGACGCCTTTGAAATGTCCCAGCGTGTGTTGACCCGCAAAGGATGCCCCTGTGGAGTATTCTTCTGCATCCATGGTCCACGTAGTGTTCGATTGACCGCCGTATGGGATTTACAGAAGGATTCGATCCACTTTTACGATTCGCTCGGACGACGATCCGTCAGTCAGCCAGTCCCAATCGTTAACTAGATTAATAAAGCCAACAGCAAAGTTTCATTCCAAACACAGGTATTTATCACGGAGGGTAGAGTTGTGTTGATATTGTCGCGTCGCGAAGCAGAGTGTATTCACCTGGGCGAAGACATCGTATTAACGATAGTTGCCTTGGGTAACGATCGAGTGCGCATTGGAGTGCAGGCTCCACCGGGAGTGCGCATTTTACGTAGTGAATTGGAAGTGGAGAGCGCCACACTTCCGATCACAGCCTCTGCTCGTCCGGCCACTATGCCAGCAAGAACGGATCAGACGCGCAGAGCGGCTTAGCGCTCGTCTGAATTCCAACATTTGCATCGCGCGGCACCACAACCTCCGCTGTCAGTGCTCGGCAACCAAGGTACCGGTTGCCGAGCACCTTTCTTTGGTAAAACAGCGAGCCAATTTCCCACAATTGTTCCTGGTAAATTAGGGAGTTCCGTGTATAACATGAAGGTTCCTGCGGATGGGGTGCACGGCCTCTAGAATCTTGCTGGAGTCGATCGTTCCGCTTTACAAAGGCTAGGCCCGGCATTCGTCCATGACCTCCCTACCACCGCTCACTATTACCTATCTGGGGACATTGCAGTAGCAAGTTCATTTTTTGAAGATGAAAATTATACGCAAACTACTGGCCGCCAACCGCAGCGAAATTGCCACTCGCGTCTTCCGTACCGCGCATGAGTTGGGTATCCGCACGGTAGCCATCTATTCGCATGAAGATCGATTTGCCCTTCACCGCTTCAAGGCCGACGAAGCTTACCAAATCGGTGAGCCCGGCGAGCCCATTCGATCCTACTTGAACATCGACGCCATCGTGGCGATCTGTCGTCGGTACAACGTTGACGCAGTTCATCCAGGCTACGGTTTCTTGTCAGAGAACCCCGATTTTGCGGCCGCGCTGGAAGAAGCCGGTATCATCTTCGTCGGGCCAAGCGTCGAAGCCCTGAAACAACTGGGCGACAAGGTGGCAGCTCGGGAGATTGCGATTCGGGCCGGCGTACCGGTGCTACCGGGCAGTTCCGCTGCAGTGACTTCGCTGGCTGAAGCTGAAGCAACCGCCGCGCAAATGGGTTACCCCGTCATGTTAAAAGCTGCCAAAGGCGGCGGCGGTCGAGGCATGCGAATGGTGGACAACCAGTCTCAGTTGGCCAGTGCCCTGGAATCGGCTCAACGCGAAAGCCTGACGGCTTTTGGAAGCAACGAAGTATTTGTCGAGAAGCTCGTTAAGAACGCTCGGCATATGGAAGTGCAGTTGCTGGGAGACGATCACGGCAATTTGATCCATTTGCACGAAAGGGATTGTTCCGTTCAGCGTCGACATCAAAAAGTGATCGAGCTGGCTCCGGCTCCTAACCTGAGTCCGAAAGTGGCGGGGCAACTGCATGAGGCGGCCCTGGCCATTGGCAGGGCGGTTGGCTACCGTGCGGCCGGTACCGTGGAATTTTTATATGACACGGATAGCGAGCAGTTCTACTTTATCGAAGTCAACCCGCGCATCCAGGTTGAACATACGGTGACCGAGGAAGTGACTGGAATAGATATCGTTCGGGCTCAGATCCTGGTATCCATGGGGCACCAACTGGGTGATCCTCAAGTTCAATTGCCAACTCAAGCCGATGTGCGAGTCAACGGTTTTGCCCTGCAGTGCCGCGTCACAACCGAGGACCCCACCAACCAATTCCGTCCTGAATATGGGAGAATCAAGCATTACCGCAGCGCAGGCGGTATGGGAATCCGTTTGGATGCTGGCAGCGCCTATAGCGGCGCGGTGGTCAATCCATTTTATGATTCGCTGTTGGTCAAAGTCACCGCTCGTGCGCGAAATTTGCCCGAGGCGGCAGCACGAATGGAGCGCGCTCTGCAAGAGTTTCGCATTCGAGGCGTCAAGACCAACATTCCGTTTCTGATCAAGATGGTCACCAACCCGAACTTCTTGGAAGGCCGCGCAACTACTCGATTGATCGATACCACACCGAATTTGGTCGAACTGCCCAAGCGCCGCGACCGAGCGACTCGATTGCTCAATTATCTTGCTGACACGATAGTCAACGGCAACGACCTGGTCAAAGGCCTGCCGTTTGCCAAGCGGCGCGAAGCGGCTACTGTTCCCAAGTTTGATGATTCGTTGCCAATGCCACAAGGCACTCGTGATCTGTTTAAGCAGATGGGGGCTCAGAAATTCGCCCAGTGGATGCGAGAGCAGAAGTCGCTGCTGCTAACTGATACCACCATGCGAGATGCTCATCAATCGCTGCTGGCCACACGCTTGCGAACATACGATATGCTGCAAGTGGAAGAAGACAACGCGCGCTAGGCACCTCAGTTTTTCTCGCTGGAAATGTGGGGTGGTGCCACGTTTGATACCAGCATGCGATTCCTGAAGGAAAGCCCCTGGACGCGCTTGACCGACATGCGCGAGCGGATTCCGAATATCTTGTTCCAAATGCTGCTGCGAGCCAGCAACGCGGTGGGATACACCAACTACCCAGACAATGTCGTCAAAGTTTTTGTGCGCGAGGCTGCCGATGCGGGCATTGACGTGTTCCGAATTTTCGATGCCTTAAACTGGGTGGAGAACATGCGAGTGGCCATGGAAGCGGTTTGCGAAAGTGGAGCCATTTGCCAAGCTGCGATTTGTTACACTGGCGACATTCTTAATCCCAAACGCCCCAAGTACGACCTGAAGTATTACGTGAATCTAGCCAAAGAGCTAGAAAAATTAGGGGCCCATATCCTGGGCATCAAGGACATGGCTGGTCTATTAAAGCCTGCTGCAGCAAAGGTTTTAGTTAAAGCGCTACGCCAAGAGATCGGCATCCCAATTCACTTTCACACGCATGACACTGCTGGCATTCAGGCCGCCTCCATCCTGGCAGCAGCCGACGAAGATCTGGATGCTGCAGATGGGGCTCTCAGTTCGATGTCCGGCGGAACCAGCCAAGTCAATCTCAACACTTTAGTTGAATCGCTCAGGTTTGGCCCGCGAGCCAGCCAACTGTCTACCGACGCTTTGACTCAACTGTCTACCTACTGGAAAGCGGTCCGTGAGTTTTACGCACCGTTTGAAAGCGAAGCCCTGGCGGCTAGCGGCGATTTGTACGAGCACGAAATGCCGGGTGGCCAGTATACCAACCTGTATCATCAGGCTCATTCACTGGGCCTTTCCGATCGCTGGACCGAGGTGTGTCAATTGTACGCCGAAGTCAATCAAATGTTCGGCGACATCGTGAAAGTAACTCCAACCTCTAAAGCTGTTGGTGATATGGCGCTGTTCATGGTGACCAACAACCTGAGCGTTAATGACGTGATGAAAACCGATCGCGATTTGGCTCCACCCGCTTCGGTCATCGACCTGCTGAGCGGCATGATGGGGCAACCACCGGGTGGTTTTCCTGAACCGGTATTGCAGGCCGTTCTGCGCGATCGGCCACGCGTTAAAGGACGGCCGGGCCAATCACTTCCTCCGGCTGATATCGAAGCGACTCGAACCAAGGTCAGTGAACTGCTTGGCACTCCGGCAAACGACCATCAATGCATCACTCACATTTTGTATCCAAAGGTCTATGAGGAGTTTATTGCGAATCGCAAGAAGTACGGCGATCTGAGTATTCTGCCTACGCCGGAATTCCTTTACGGTCCGGACATGTCTCAGGAATTGAGTGTCGACATCGAGCCAGGCAAACGGTTGATCATTCGCTTCCTGGCTGTTGGTCAGCCGAAACCCGATGGTACCCGCACCGTTTTCTTTGAACTTAATGGACAACCGCGAGAAATCGAAGTCGTTGATCGCTCGCTAGACAACCCCGTGGTACAAGCCATCAAGGCGGACCCGACCGACGCGACACATGTCTCCGCGAATATGCCTGGAATGGTCATTAGTATTGCCGTGAAGGAGGGACAGGAAGTCAAGAAAGGTGAGAAGCTGGTAGTGCTTGAAGCAATGAAAATGGAAACCACGATTCAGGCCAATCTAGATGGCATTGTCAAGCAGATTTTGGTCAAGACAGGCACTCCCGTGGATACCGGCGATCTCGTGATGGTCGTTGACTAAGACCTGCCTTAAATTCGTTTGAATGCCTCACCCCACCCTCTCCACCAAAACGGTGGAGAGGGTTCTGGGATAAGCTCAAATCTGTCAGGTTTCTTCTTAGTTCAATGATTTTGTTACTTGCCACTGCGCGTATGCCTAAAATACGGATTGGGGTCATACAGGCCTTGGAACTGAGGGTCAACAAGGTAGTTGTACTTGCGTGACTCGAACGTTCCTTTTCCTGCGATGTACAGCAGTTGATCTTCTGGTGCCAGCGACAGAAGCTGCTCTGGAGGAAGATGAAAAAATTCGCTCCACTCTAGTGCTGCAATTCGATTGGCAAATCCAAACGATTGAACGGCACCAGCGTTGTCAATAAAATTTCGCCAGGCCTCGCCGTAGTTTTGTTGCAACTGGCAAATCGATTGGAAGAACAACCATGGCTGCACTCCATAACCTCGACAAAGCGTGACCACGCTTTGCAGTAACTCAAAATTGCCCAGTTGTCCACACTCGTCGATTAGAAAAAGAGTGCTCTCAGGTGGTCGCTTTTTGCGTGATTGAATAGCGATCATCAGTGTTGACAACCAAAGTC